>DUZK01000056.1 GCA_013349495.1 Deltaproteobacteria bacterium | reverse complement strand
TAAAAAACTCATGCGCATCGTGCAACAGGTTGTAAAATTGACTAAAATTAAATGTAATCAGATCAAATGGGATATCGACCCAATTTCGGAAATCTTCTCACTGGAGCTTTGTAGATAACCGCGAACCAATTTTAAACCATCTTAAAACTATTTGCATCAGATCATCATAGTTACCAAAGGCTGTTAACGATAGAGAGAATTTCGAGGGGTAAAAATGAGCGATACATTAAACGCCGTAATTGCTTTTGTGGGGATTAAAAAGACGGTTATTAATAGACAGTAATATGATATGACACCGGGAGGTATTATTCTATGAGCACTACGACAAAATCTCTCATCGCCCTGATTATTCTAAGCTTCGTGGATGTGGTGATTCCGATCCCGATCCTCGGGTTGCTCCTTATTTACGTTCTTTTCCAGCGGCCGCCTTGGTTTTTGGAACTGGTATGCGAAATCTATAACCCTAAGTGATCGTAAAATTAATGGAACATCTCCCGATTGGTTGCAGTTTGTTCAGGCAAAATAAGTGGACAATCTCGAATTGAGCATATGGGGTTTTAGAGGGTTCAAGGGGTCAAGGATTCAAGGATTCGAGTGAAATGATAAAGAATTACAAAGAGTTGAATGTCTGGCAGAAGTCATGCGAACTCTGTTTAAAGATATATAGAATAACAGCAAAATTCCCAAATGAAGAAAGATACGGTATAACTTCACTAATATGAAGATCAGCTGTGTCTATTCCTTCGAATATAGCAGAAAAACCAAGCGTCATGGAAGAAAGGCAACTGCTGATTACATAAGGATGCTTTACATTTCTTGTGGTTCGGTTTGTGAACTGGAAACCCAAACCCTTGAATCCTGAATCCTTGGACCCTCTCCTCCAAATATATTGGAGAAGAACCTTAATTTATAATGCGAGTGTCATCATGTCGAATTACGGAACCAGTGACGAATTTTCGAAACTCAGAACAGCAATTCTATGTCCCCCGACACATTTTGAAATCCGAAAACCCATAAACGTTATACAGGCGAAATGGTATGCGCTTGGACGCGGTCCTGATTCTGCAAAGGGAATCCACCAATACGAGGTTTTCAAAAACACCCTTGTCCGCGAAGGAGTGACTGTTTGGGAAATACCACCTTCGGAAAAATATACCTACCAGGTTTTCACCAGAGATATCTGCGTGGTTGCAAACAACGGGGCCATCATAGCCAATCTAAAATTCGACCCCCGAAAAGGAGAAGAAAAAGAAGTTGCGAAAGAATTAGAAACCCGAGGAATTGCGGTTTCACACATTTTTGAGGATCCTGCGATACTGGAGGGTGGCGATTTTATGTCTATAGATCACGAAAATGTATTGTTAGGCATCGGAGATCGAACCAACGAGGAAGCATTGAAAAAACTCAAGGTTTATCTACCTTCCGTAAATTTCCACCCTGTATACCTGCCGAAAGACTTTCTCCATTTGGACGTTGTCCTGAATATCGTCTCCGGAAGCATTGCCCTTGCTTATTTACCCGCGTTGGCGGACGATACCATTTCTCTTTTGGAATCTCGCCGGTTTCGGGTCATCGAAGTACCTTCTGAAGAGCAGGAAACAATGGCGACAAATGCTTTAGCCATTGGAAACAATAAGGTTATAGCCGCCGCAAGCAACAGGCAAGCAAACGAGAATATGAAAAAAGAAGGTCTTGAGGTGATCGAAATTGATATGTCTGAAATTCTCAAAGGAGGCGGCGGCCCCCGTTGCATGACCCTGCCGGTCCTGAGGGAATAATTCTTATACGACCAAGTCAAATAGGACGCAGATTTTCGCGGATATACGCAGATAATAATCTTTTTTTTCTTAATCTAATAAATCTGCGTTCACACGCCGCGCAAGCGCTGGCGCTGCGGGTCAGCGTCCAAAAAAAGGAAATTTCTATACGATCAAGTTATCGTCTTTAATAATTTTTTTACATTCTCCGAAAGAAGTCCTTCCATTTCTTCGTCGGTAAGCGGTTTATATCCCAGGGCCTTCATGTCATTGTTCAACCCTTCCATTATATAGGCGGTCTCCCGCTGCACCAGATTAATGTATTCTTCAATGCTCTCCCCGACATAATCCGAGCCGTAAAACACTCGATCCAGAACTCCATAGTCTCTGGCCATTGCAAGGTTTCTGGCCAGTACAAGTGGCCTGCCCTTTCGATTAAACAGCCCCTTATACGGCTGGATAAACATGGCAATATCCGTAAATACATTGGGAGAGCGGGACATGATGGCAAGAAGCTCTTCGGTCCATGGATACCCCATATGTTCCGCATTAAATCTCAAGTCGGGAAAATCGATAACCACATCATCCAAACGCCAAATTTGAGCATATTTCAAAGGGCAGTTTTCCGGAGGGCCGAACATGTGTGAGTGATGGAAATAGATGGGAATATCCAGTTCAACCGCCTTCTCATAAAATGGATATACCCTTTTATCGTTGGAATAATAATGGCCGTAGGGAGGCGTCAGCAGCAACCCGTTTAACCCTTTTTCAACGACCATCATTTCTATTTCTTTCAATTGTCTAGTATTTACATGACCGCGTTCGTCCAGGGGTTCCGCGCCCGCAAAAGATATTATTCTCTCCGGCGCACTCGCCTGTATGTCCGCCGCGAGTTCATTTGAACCCAGCCAGCTGCCCCGTATGCGGGTCATATCCTGAGCCATGGTTTGAAAATGTGACACGCCGAGGTCGTCAAGTCTAGCCATCAGACGATTCATGTCAAAATCTTCGATCTCCGAAACCTTTTTCTTGAGCTTATCCACAGGTGCGGTGGTTTGCAGCATATGAGAATGGCCGTCTAATATTTTCATTTTTCATTTCCCCTCATATATTTGTAAACAGGCAAGATTTTTTGTTGAACAGTTTATACCGGATTCGGACGATCATGATTCCTATGCTTATTGAAGCGTATTTGTATAAAAAAAGCAACAAAACGGTACCTTGAGAATAAAAGAAATTCTTACAAAGTAGGACTTGTCTCTCTCATATTTGTTACATATAATGCGCTTGCATATTCTTGTTTTGTCTAAATTCGGCCAAAGGGACCAAAGCGTTTCTTGAATAGTATGTAACCCATGCGGCTGCGAGAGTTCTTTATCCTAACCATTCAGCGAGGTGTGAAATGTTTTTAAAGAGCATTGTGTTCTGGGCTTATGTCGCTACTTTCTTCGGGGTTTTCGGTCATGCCACCAGTGAATTCTTTTCGAAACTATCGGGTATAGGCGGCCCGGAACTCTCTGTCTGGCGCTATCTTGTGGGAGCATTTGCTCTGTTGATCGTCGCCCTCAGTTCCAAGAAATCAAGGAATCTGCTACAACCGATCAGGGAAAAACCGCTTCTTGTCATCCCGCTTTCAGTATTCGGCATGGCATTCAGTCAGTTGATTTTCCACTGGTCGCTTGATTTTGCCTCGATCGTTCAGGTTGCAACCATCGTCACCATGATGCCCATCGGTGTCATGCTCGTGGACAGGTTCCTCAATAAGACAAAAATCACTACCCCAAAAGTGGTAAGCGGCATCGGTGCATTTGTGGGTGTGTTATTGCTGATAACAGACGGATACATTGCCCAATTGAAACTGGGCAGCAACGGTATTTACGGAGTTCTACTGGCGCTGGCGTGTGCGTGCACCGCCTCATTCTACCTGGTTCTGGTCCGTCCGGTCATCAGCAAGTACGGAGCGATTCGGATCACGGCCTTAACCTTTATCTTGGGTGGAATCGCGCTGTGGATAACGGTGGGAATAGCTTGGGGGATCTGGGTGAATCCCACGACCCTGTTTGACCGGCCGGCTCAAGCCTATGGATCGATCCTCACTCTGGGGATCTGGAACACCTGTATCGCCATGATCCTATGGCTGTGGGGCCTATCGGCGGTTCCGGACATGAGCCGCGCCAACTACCTATTTTTTCTGAAACCGGTCATCGCCGCCGTGTTGGCGTTTTTCATCATGAATAGTAAAATCACGGCTTTTCAAATTCTAGCCATTTTAATGGTATGCGGCTGCGTTCTGGCAGAGGTTTTCTACGAACAACTATCGAGCAAGATCGGCTTCCTTAAAGTGAAGGAGAGCGCATAGGAGGTTTAGTCAAGTCCGAAGGATTTTGTCTATTAATTTAAAGACTGGTATCGGACCATCGGTTTTGTCGAGGGAGAAACCAAGGGATACGATCACCTGCCCTTCCTGGTGACATACATGAGATATGAACTCGGTGACTAGGGTAAAAATGAATGAGATCATCAAAAACAAGATCCTAAGTTCCATCCACAGAGATAAGAACGACATCGTTCAATTCACCAAGGATCTGGTGGCTGTCGCTACCGAGAATCCGCCGGGAAATCATTATAAACCGTGCGTCGATCTCATTGAAAATAAGCTGTTTGAAATCGGTCTTGACTGCGAAATTATCGAAGTTCCGGAATCTGAAAGCTTAAAACGATACTGCATCGTAAGTTCCTACGGGGCGGGAGAAGATACCCTTTACTTTCATGGCCATTATGATGTGGTGCCGGCCTCGAGTAACAAACAGTTCAACCCTCTTATAAAATCCGGAAAGTTGTATGGGCGGGGCTCAGCCGACATGAAAAGCGGCCTGGCTGCCATGATCTACGCAGTGAAAGCGATTAAGAATGCTGAAACCGATCTTAAGGGGAGCATTGGATTGACCCTGGTCCCGGATGAGGAGACGGGCGGAATACTGGGATCCCAGTATCTTTCCGAAAGAGGAATCCTCGGTAGAAACGGCATCGGTATGCTCACCCCCGAACCGACCAGCGGTGTGGTATGGAACGCAAATCGTGGCGCCATTTCATTCAAAATCACGATCAACGGAAAGCCGGCTCATGTGGGTCTGCAGCATGAAGGCATCAACGCTTTTGAAAAAATGCTGCCCCTTGCCAATGCGCTGCTTGAACTTAAAGAGGAGGTTGAATCGAGAGTCACAAGGTATAGCGTTCAGCCCGATTCTGCACGTCACTCCATTCTGATGATGGGCGGTCAGAGCGGCGGCGGAAGTAACTTCAATCTGGTCCCGGGTGAGTTTTCTTTTACCCTGGATCGCCGCATCAATCCTGAAGAGGAACTTGAAACCGAAAAGCAGAAGCTGGTGGATGTGATCGAGACCATTCGAGATGAAGGAATCGATTTGGAATATCAGATATTCCAGGAAGGATATTCATCCGGTGTTCGGGAAGACATCCCCCTGGCCCGGGCACTGGTTAGCAATATAGAAACCGTTATGGGTAAACCCCCTGAATTCGAGATGTGCCCGGGGCTGTTGGAAATTCGTTTCTATGCCCAAAAAGGAATTCCGGCTTTTGCCTACGGACCGGGCCTGCTGACGGTATCCCACGGTCCGGATGAATACGTTGAAATCGACAACATCATGAAGCATACGGCGATATATGCTTTCACGGCACTGGATATGTTAGAATAGAAGACGACAATGTGGTGATGATCCCCATCCCGATGATCACCAAATGCCAATCACTGCCGGATCGGTTTATGATACAACCTCTTTCAGCAAACATCTTTGACGGCAAAATCGAGACCGAGCTCGATCAGTTTTTCCTCGGTCGGGTTGCCGGTTTTAATGTCCCATCCCCTGTAGGCATAGTAGTCGTCTTTCAACCGCTCCAGGGTCTCTTTTGAGATCACGCTTCCTTTCATCGGGCCTTCCGGGATCGGCTCTTCCGTAAACCGATGGGGCAGTTGGTCGTCATCCCGCGTGAAACCCTCCCTGGCTGAAAAACAGCGGATCATGTTCCACTGCCGTTCGGCGATTTTCCGTACTTCTTCATATCCGAGTTCCTGCCCGGTAACCACATTCAGCGCTTCGACGACGCTGTCGCTGATCTTCATGGGACCCCAGATGGGTTCGGCCAAATGGCAGAGCGCCATCGAATCACAGAGGATCAGCCAATGGTTGATCTCGGCCGCAAGCGCCCCCTTGCCCTCCAAAGTCAAGCGGTCCACCAGCCCGATCTTTTCCGGGGTCGGCCTGATATCGTGGTGGCTTGCCCCTCTGGGCCCGGTTGCATAGCCGACCGCGGCTGCCGGAAAGGGGCGACAAGAATGGCCCGGAAATTCCATGCCCTTGTTCTGAACGGCAAACCGGATCGAGTCTTTTCCGACAATTCTCGAGGCCTCGCGGGTGCCTTTTGCGAGAAGGGCTCCCAATCCTTCCTGTTTGCCTATTTTTTCGATCATTAGGAGCATGGCGTCTGTGTTGCCGAATTTCAGTTCGATACCTTCGGTGTCTTTCTTTGTGAAAATTCCAGCCTCATAACACTCCATGGCCCAGCTTATGGTTAACGAGGTGGAGATGATATCGATACCGTAGTAATCGCACAGCTCGTCGGCCTTGCACATTGCCTCGATGTTATCGATCTCGCAGATGCTTCCAAACCCGTAAATGGTTTCAAAGTCCGCCCCGTTGATCACCGACTTATACGGACCGGACGATACGACGCTGTATTTCGTGCAGTTGATGGAACAACCGAAGCATGCCCGGTGCCCCTTGACCACTTTTTCTTTCATCACCTCGCCCGTGATTTCTTTCATGCCCACAAAAACTTCGGTCTGCCAGTTTCTAGTGGGAAGAATCCCCCCCTCGTTCAGCGCGTTCACCATCCTCGGCGTTCCGTATTCGCTGAGGCCTTTGACAGCAGGATTGGTCGATATCAGTTGGTTCAGCCGCTGGGCGGTGTTATAGACTTTCAAAATATTCGGAACGGTCACGCCCCCGGTTCCCCTAACCGCGATCGCCTTAAGATTCTTGGAACCCATCACCGCACCCATTCCCCCCCGACCGGCAGCCCGGATATCGCAGAGAATCATGGCGTAGGGGGCTTTTTCTTCACCGGCCTGGCCGATAGTGGCGATATGGATCTCCTCGTCTCCAATCTCCTCTCTGAGGATATCCTGGGCTTCGAACGGTTCCTTACCCCACAGATGGGAGGCATCCCTTATCTGTACGCTGCCGTCGTCAATCCAGATGTAGACCGGTGTGTCTGCGCTGCCTTCGATAATGACTCCGTCGTAGCCGGCAAATTTGATCTCGGGGCCTAAAAAGCCGCCGAAAATGCTATGAAAGAAGGAACCTGTATACGGTGACTTGGCGCACAAGGCGGTACGGGATGCCGCAGGAATCATCGTACCGTTTAAGGGAGCGGTCATGATTACTATCTTGTTCTCCGGCCCGAGCGGGTCGATTTTCGGCTTGACCTCCTCGTAAATGATTCTCGCCGCCAAGCCGGCGCCCCCGACAAAATCCCTTGCCCAATCTTCTCGAAGCGGCTCTTTTGAAATTCCTTTATCGGTCAGATTAATTCTAAGCATTTGCCCCATATAACCGCCATACTTGAAAGCCATGATTAACCTCCCCCTACAGGAATGATAAGGGATATCTTATCTCCATCGCTGATTTTTTTGTCCAAATCGACCGTAGATCTGATAATTTCATCGTTCAGCCTTATCAGAAAGGGGGATATTTCCCCCGTATCCGGGTCCCATATCTTCTCTTTAAAAGGTTTGCCGTATTTTTGGACCATGGCATCGAAAAGTCCGCCCACAGTCTCTGGGTTCTCCACGTCGATCTCTATGACGCCTGCGCCGATCGCGTCCCGGATCACGGAAAATGTCTTTACACTCACCCTTGCCATAAGATTTTCCTATCGGCTCACCGAAGCCAGCCACTCTCGGGCGATACGTTTCGCATCCGAGACTTTCGCGCGTTCGGGTTTGGATTCCATCTCTTCCCATTCGATGGCTTTAGGAAGGCAAAACTGAACACAAACGGGATTCTGGAAACAGTAATCGCAGGTGTCCAATAAAATGGGTACGGGGATTTCGGGAATATCGATCAAACAGATTTTGATCCTTGAATCCCTCGGATTAAACACGCCGGTCTTAACCGCCGCGCATGCAAGTTCGCACAGTTTGCAGCCGGTGCATTTTTCCATGTCGATTTTGATGTGCCTTTCCACGTCACCCTCCGTCTCCTTCGGTGTCTGCTGAAAACCACCTGATTTGTATGCCGTATTCCGATCGCTTATTTAGAAGCCATTTCAAAACCCCATCTGAGTTCCGGTGGCAGCGTTGCAGACCTCCTCAAAATGCTCACATACTAACGTGTATGCTGTGCTTTTTCGTCGGCCTGCGCCTTGCCCTCGAACCTGATCTGAGGTTTTAAAACAACTTCAAGGATCATTAATACTACGGTGTAGGGAAGGATGTCAAAAGGATGTAGGATAAGAACTTGCTTCATTTAAGGGGCGGGACAGGCAGCAAAAGCGGTTCTTGCTGTCAAGGAAAGAATCAACACCAGATGTTATGTGGCACGAATGGTTGCAATATCATGCAGCGATCGGAAGTCCACTGCGAATATATTGGAGTAACCGTGATTGCTGATATCGGCGGGTGCCAACCGGTTAGAAATCTGCACTATAGACGGTAAACCGTCGGTTTGCCGTCGGTGTCGATATCGATGCCGACGGAGTCCCCGGTTGTGAATCCGATCCGTTTTATCTCACGTACCACCTCTTCATGTCGCTTCACATACCAGTAAACCGACCACAGCGGGTTTCGAACCGTATCGATTCCGTAAGAGTTGTGGGTTCCCAGATTGAATCGAATCTTATCTTTTGCGATGAGGGTGTCTGCTTCGGCAATAAAATAATCTCTCTTGTAAAGATTATTGTGAAGTATTTTGGTTAGCTGTTTTTGAAGGTCGGGTGAATCATCCAGATAATGATTTGTAATTTGAAACAAATCTTCAGGTACCTGAATAGAGAGGCCGAGCACACCGAACCGTTCGTGCCTGAGAGCAAATGATTCAAACTCTGCTTCGTAAGCCTCGATCATCCGGATGATATCTTCAAGAGTAGGCTTCGGGCTATCCTTTCCCCACACCATATCTTCACACATGCTGATAATGTTTAAATAAAGCTGAATATTGTCCATGACAAAGATGGGGCGTTCCCGATAATTTCTTCTTTTCCGGATCCTGCGAACACCGTCCAGCTTGAGAGTTCTCTCTTCTTCTTTCATTTCCAGGGTGTCGATTTCTGAAATATCCTTGGCCTGGACCACAAAAATGTCACCGTCTTCCGATACGATGTATTCGATCTCACAGTGAAATCCCAAAAACTTCTGAATCTCTTCCGATATTTCCAATAACCGTAGATTATGAGGAGTGCTGGTGATATAGGGATCGCTCTCGACATTGGAATCTCTGTAACGGCAGTAGCCGAATTCCCAGTGATCGCCCAGTTGCTTGGCCATCACACTGGTTCCGTAAATAAACGGCATCACAATGACGCCCATTTCATCCAAATCGATATCCGGTGCCGCCTTGAACCGCTGCTGCCGGAGAACGGAAAGGCGGTGGGCCGTACCGGCGGATTTGATAATACGCTTGCGCGCATATACGATGCCTCCCACATCGGCATAGGTCTCCAGAGAATCGAATGTTCCCCCTTTGTAATACTGCTCAAAGGGATGCCCGCTTCTCACAATGACCTTGTAACTTTCCTGGTGATCCCGCAGAAAATGCTCCAGCGCTTCGAAGTTCTCCCTTTCAAAATCGAGAGCCGGAACGTATATGAATTCCGGCACTGTAAAACTACCCTGCCTGAGCCGATCCAGAAGCCTGGCCTTTTCAGGTATCAACGACTCCATCCGGTTTCGTATGTCTTCACGCATGCTGCTGATTCCTTGTCATTACTTTGGTATTTTCATTTGCAGAGGATAATACCGCATCTGAACCATGTCATTGATTATTTTAATAAAACAATGGGCATTGCCTTTGCAGTTCACTCCGTTTGTGTTGTATACTCCATCCTATAGTTGCATGAAAAACACGCCATAGCCTTTGAGGAAGGAGCCGGTATGATCGAAAACGTCATCATCATGGGTGCAGCAGGCAGGGATTTTCACAATTTCAACGTCTATTTTAAAGACAACCCCCGGTATCGGGTGGTTGCTTTCACGGCCACGCAAATCCCGGATATTGAAGGGCGACGATATCCTCCGGAGCTGGCCGGAAATCCATATCCGGACGGAATCCCCATATTTCCTGAAGAAGATCTCGTTTCATTGATCCGGGAGCATAAAATCGATCTGGTGGCGTTTTCATACAGCGATGTTCCGCACATCGCGGTCATGCACAAAGGTTCGCTGGCCATGTCCGAAGGGGCTGACTTTATCCTCATGGGGGCCACCTATACCATGCTTAAGCCGAAAAAACCGATGATAGCGGTTTGCGCGGTGAGAACCGGATGCGGAAAATCCCAGACCACGAGAAAGGTTGCCGAGATCCTGAAGTCAATGGGCAAAAAAATCGTGGTGGTTCGCCACCCTATGCCCTATGGCGACCTGAGGAAACAGATCATACAGAGATTTTCTACCTACGCGGATTTCGAAAAACACCAGTGCACCATCGAGGAGCGTGAGGAATTCGAGCCCCTGGTGGAACAGGGTATCGTGGTATACGCCGGAATCGATTACGGCAAAATTCTGGAAGCGGCCGAAGCGGAGGCGGATGTTATTATCTGGGACGGCGGAAACAACGATACACCCTTTTACTTCCCTGACGTTCATATCGTTCTGTTCGATCCTCACCGTGCGGGCCATGAACTGCTCTATTATCCGGGTGAAACCAACATGATCATGGCCGATATCGCCATTATCAACAAAGTGGACACTGCTGAAAGCAGTCAAATCGAAAGAGTTCGGAATAATATAGCCAAGCACGCACCCGAAGCCGAAATCCTGCTTGCCGAATCCAGGGTGCTGGTCAGCGATCCCGATCAAATAAAAGGAAAAAGGGTGCTGGTGGTGGAGGACGGTCCGACACTGACCCACGGAGAGATGGCTTTTGGAGCGGGTATAATAGCGGCCGAAACATTCGAGGCGGGTACGATTATCGATCCCCGGCCCTTTGCCGTCGGTACCCTCAAAGATATCTATAATCGATTTCCTCACATCGGAAGCGTACTGCCGGCAATGGGGTACAGCGAAAAGCAGATTCATGATCTTGAAGAAACCATAAAACATTCGGATTGTGATCTCGTCCTGTTCGCGACACCCATCCATCTGCCGAGAATTCTCTCAATCGATAAACCGACCATTCGGGTGCGGTACGAATATCACGATTACGGGTCTCCGACGCTGGAAGAGGCACTGTTGAAGCGAATGGAGATTAAATTGAAGGCAACTGTATGAAAAAGCAAACCATACTGGTGGCCATGGGCGGAAACGCCCTCATACGCAAAGGACAGGAAGGCACCATCGAGCAGCAGTTTGAGAACCTGAGGGTCCCGATCCGTCAGATTGCAATGCTGTCCAGAGAGTACCGGGTCTTGATCACTCATGGAAACGGACCTCAGGTCGGAAATCTTTTGCTGCAGCAGGAAGCAAGCCATGAGGTTCCTAAACTTCCTTTGGAGATTTTGGTGGCTCAAACCCAGGGGCAGATCGGCTATATGATCGAATCGGTATTGGACAGCGAACTCATGGCCCTTGGCATCCATGATCAGCAGCCTATCGTCAGTCTCATCAGTTATGTGGTGGTGGATGAAAATGATCCGGCCTTCAAGAGTCCCACCAAACCCATCGGACCGGTTTATACTGAAAAAGAAGCGGCGTCCGTCTCCTACCCTGTTATGAAAACCGCAAAGGGATACAGGCGAGTGGTGGTATCCCCGAAGCCGGTGACCATTGTGGAAAAAAGGGAAATCAAAAATCTCATCGACATGGGCTTTGTTGTCATTTGCTGCGGCGGCGGCGGAATTCCGGTTATTCGGGAAGGCCGATCATTCTGCGGGGTCGATGCGGTGATCGACAAGGATCTTGCCAGTGCAAAGCTGGCCGAAGAGGTGGGCGTCGATATTTTTATGATTGCCACGGATGAAAAAGCGGTTGCCGTTAACTACGATACGCCGAACCAGAAATTTCTAAAAAGCCTGACCATTTCCGAAGCTGAAGCCTATCTCAAGGATGGTCAGTTCCCGCCGGGATCGATGGGGCCTAAAGTCCAGGCTGCAATCCAATTCATAAAAAACGGGGGAAACCGGGCCGTCATCGGCTCAATAGAAGAGATTGAAAGGGCGATTGCAGGTAAAGCCGGAACGGAAATCATAGCCGCTTAAATCCGAGGGTTCACTTCGACTTCAATTATCGCTCACGAACAAAGTTCCGAGCAGACGTAAGAGATACTCGTTGCTCGTTGCTCGATACTCGATGGTTTAACCGGTCTACCCCCTGATACCTTTAAGACACGATCAACTATCCAGTATCAAGCATCCAGTATCCAGTATCAAGTACCCAGCATCCAGTATCTGTTTATCCCCGAACAATCGCTTCTATCCTCTCCAAAGCCCAGTCTATTGTGTCCTGAGTTATGATAAGCGGCGGCGCAAAGCGGATGATATTGTCATGGGTTTCCTTGCACAACAGCCCTTGTTCCATAAGTGCTTCGCAATACCGGCGGGCACCGCCTACATCCGGATAAAATTCCAGGCCGATCAACAGGCCTTTGCCCCTGACCTCTTTGATCTTCGGATCCTTTATCTGCTTCAACCCTTCCAGGAAGTATGCCCCCATTTGCGCGGCATTTTCGATCATTCCCTCCTCCACCAGGACTTTCAAAGCCGTGCGCCCGATGGCACAGGCCAATGGATTGCCGCCGAAAGTGCTGCCATGTTCTCCGGGCTGCAAAACACTCATTACCTCAGTGTTTGAAAGCACGGCGGATATGGGATAAAATCCACCGGACAATGCTTTTCCGATCAACGTCAGGTCGGCTTCAATGCCGTCGTGCTCTTCGGCAAGGAGCTTTCCCGTTCGGCCCAAGCCGGTCTGGATTTCATCCAATATGAGAACAATGTTATTCCTGTCGCAGATGTTCCTGGCTTCCTTCAGGTAGCCTTCCGGAGGAATGATGACACCGGCCTCCCCCTGTATCGGTTCTGTTAAAAATCCCACCGTATTGGGGGTAACGGCCGCTTCAAGGGCCTTGGCATCGCCATAGGCAATAATCTTGAAACCCGGTGTAAACGGTCCGAACCCTTTGCGGGAATTCTCATCGGTACTGAATCCGACGATGGTTATGGTCCGGCCGTGAAAGTTGTTTTCGCAAACGATAATTTCCGCCTGATCTTCGGGAACGCCTTTAACCTGATAGCCCCACTTTCGAACGGTTTTAATTGCGGTCTCAACGGCCTCGGCCCCGCTGTTCATGGGAAGCACCTTGTGTGAATTGGTCATTTCGCAAAGCTCCCGGTAGAACAGTGCCAGCTGATCGTTTCTAAAGGCTCTGGATGTCAGCGTAAGCTTTCGGACTTGTTCCATCAGGGTTTTCATAATCTTGGGATGGCAGTGCCCCTGATTGACTGCGGAATAAGCCGACAGGCAGTCCAGGTATTTCTTTCCGTCCACGTCCCATACCCAAACACCTTCTCCGCGGGCAAGCACCACATCCAGCGGTTTGTAATTGTGGGCTCCGAGCCGCTGCTCGATCTCTATATACTGTTTTTGTTCCATCCCCCCACCTCCTTGTTTAATGCGAAACCTATTATCCGACGGGCTAACCTGATATTCAGATCACATATTTATTGTCTTTCACAGAGCTATCAGAGGCATTCATCTGAGTCGACGGGCGTGAGCCTCAGGAAAGCCTCTTGCTATTATCCTTTCTGCAACTAATTCGACATCATAGGATATGTACTTCAATTCCAGTTGATTCTTATCCGCGTCCCATATGACATATTTGGCGTGGTTATTCCCATCCCTGGGCTGTCCGACACTGCCGATATTCAAGATATAACGCTTATCCGCATCTATTTCAGTTACTCCCTTTTTCAACGGTTTTTCAATGACCGAGTCGCCGTCAAACTGTATCAGCTTCAGCATGTGTGTGTGGCCGATAAAGCAGATCTTTTCGTTCATCTCTATAAAGGTATCGAATAACTTTTCTTCTGAAATCTGAAATATATAGGTTCTTACGGAATCCGGGGGAAATCCATGAACAAAACGGCACCCATGGGAGACAATCGATGACGGCAATTCACGAATATATTGTATGGATTCTTCGGATAAGAACTGAATCGTTTTCTTTAATGAAGTCCTCGCCACAGGATTGAACCACTTCAGGGCCCTCTTGTCTGATACCGCCAGTTCGTGGTTTCCCATAATCGTTGGGATCTGAAGCGCACGAACCTTTTGAACGACTTCCTCTGGGTTCGGTCCGTATCCGACAATGTCCCCCAGGCAGATAATCTCAGCCACACCGGACTGATCGATATCAACCAAGACCTCGATAAAGGCTTCCAGATTCCCATGTATGTCTGATATTACCGCAATCCGCATAATTCTTCATGGAATATTGGAATAATGGAATTTTACAAGTCTCGATAAACTCTCTGGCGCGACTTCGCTGCCGCCATCAACACGTCCACATGAACATCCACGTAGTCATATACCCTGGCACTCTTTTTTCCAGGGGCCGGTCTCAAAACCCTCCCTAAATACTGAATCACCCTGCCGCTGAATTTGATGGGTGTCGTCAAGAAAAGCTCTGTGAGGTCCTTGCAGTCAAATCCCTCTCCGACAAGCTGCCCCGTGGCTACCAGCACCTTCACTTTGCCCTCGTTCAGTCTGCTTAGAACCTCCTGCCGTTGATGGGTCTTGAGATCTCCGGTGAGCAATTCACAGGACACCTTGTGTTTAAAACGCAGGATCGATGTCAACGTCTCGCAGTGCTTTTTCCGATCGGATAACACCAGACATATGCCATGGCTGACTGCTGCAGCCTCGGCCACGTCCGAAGCGATCAGACGGTTTCTTTCATCGTTGGTAGTGAGCTCTGAAAGCATTTTGGTATATTCGTTCACCGGGTCATAAAAGGGTTTGAAATCGGTTTCTCTAGCAACAACCTCTGCCGGCAGCACATCCCCGCTTTCGATAAGATGGGCCTTGTCCATTTTATGATGAACATCCCCAAGATGCCAGAATATCAGCTTCGATAATTTATCCCGACGAAATGGGGTGGCACTCAGTCCGAGCATAAAGCGAGAATCGAATTCCGTTACCGCTTCTGTAAAGGTTCGACTCGGCGCCCGGTGGCATTCATCCACCACCAGGTGACCGATACGAGGAGCCGTCTCCTCGGCGCATCGGTAAAGGCTTTGGACCAGAGCAACCGTTACCTTATTTCCGATCCTGTGCTGACCGCTTCCGATGAGACCGATTTGATCTGAAGGTATGTTTAGAAACGTTTCGATCCTCTCTATCCATTGAAATGCCAAATCCTTTGTATGGACAATGATAAGCGCGGGCTGTTTTCTTTGGGCAATCATATAGAGCGCCATGACTGTTTTACCGGATCCGGTGGGCGCATTGAGCGTACCGAATTCCTTTGCCATCACGATATCAACGGCAATTTTCTGGAAAGGTTTTAATTGACCGATGAAATTATAATTCACTTCCGGCAGAGACCGCCGTTGATCGTTAATGATATAGGCAATCCCTTCCTTTCGACACATGTTAACCAGTTGCCGGATGTATCCCCGGGGAATCCACAGCCCGTTGCTCCCGACTTTGTCAAAAAACCGAAGCTCCTTGGGAACACCTCTGTTCCAACGCCCCATTCTTGCATTCTCAAGATATTTGGGGTTGGGAAACTTCAATTTTTCCATGAGTTCCTCCCGAAAGTCCGAAGGAACAGGGTCAAGCCTGAGATTATTACGAATGGTAATTGTGAGCATTGACTATTTGTTCTAAATACTATTTAAAATTCAATATGTTATAAGATTTGGATACACTACATATGATGTTTTAGTCAACGGATTAGTCAACATTTTGTAAGCTGATTCAATTTCATCATCAAGCCACAATGTATATTTTTCCATTGCATTCATCAAATCCTCTTCACTTGGTACCAAATAATGAACATCCATGCTTTGCAATCTCTGCCCAAGGATCATATCCCTATATGTCTTGTCTACCCCAGCATTTAACATATTAGTTTTTACGGTTCATCTTATATCATGGAAGGTTATTCCGTTTGTTATCTTTTCGCCATAAGGAACTGAATCTGTATGAAAGGAGCAAATCAGTTCATGCTCTGCCATTCATATGCAGTCAATATTTATTCAAAGGATAAGGATCTCAGGGCAATTCAGAAACAGTTGCCGCACGTCTCTATTCAATCGACGATGGTGTATGCGGATGCCTCTGATGAAATGATTGCCGAGCAGATCGGAGGAATGTGGAATTGATTATTGGAGTACGGGACGTTCGTCAGATTATAAGTTTCCTATTTCGTAATTATTTTGGATAGCTATCTCGCGTCCGCGCGCAACCGAAAGGCTGATTGCTGGTTGTGAAAGTTTCAGCCGCTTACTCAACCATTCCTGAGAAATTCCCAATTCACTTGTCGCCCAGTAGCATAAAAGACTTCGCGCGTGTACAGCCATGGACTGTTTTCCAGACGCCCATACCTGTGAAGGTTCTATACCTACGATCTGCGCAGCCCTCCGTGCCAATGTGTCAACATCGACGCCCTTAGCCTTTAGTCGATATTTCCTTTCATATGCCTCATTGGCTTCTGAAAGCACCGCCTCAACAAAATCACCATCGCCCAGAATACGTTCATCCCCCTTCTGCAATGCGTTTGCCTTCCGCAGCGCTTTTGCAGCCGCCCATCCGCCAACACTTCGAATCAATCCCCCTCCGGTAATCTCCGGCCTTTTACCATCTGCAATACCTTTTTCCACAAAAG
>DUZK01000055.1 GCA_013349495.1 Deltaproteobacteria bacterium | reverse complement strand
CCGAGGGAATGCCGTTTGACAGGATGGTAACCTGAGGTTTGGAACAAAGAAAGATTTTTGTGAAAGGAGGTTGCCGCAATGGCAAATGGTACCGTAAAATGGTTCAATGAAAAAAAAGGATTCGGTTTCATTGACCAAGAAGATGGACCAGACGTCTTTGTTCACTTCTCCGGGATTACCGGTTCGGGTTTTCGGGCTCTCCGGGAGGGGGACAGTGTCACCTTCGATATACAGGAAGGACAAAAGGGCCCGGTGGCAGTGAATGTGAAACACCAGTAATCAAACGTATGCATTTTTTGCAGGGTAACCTCACGGATTAAGGGTTGCCCTTTAATTTTATTTTGAGGAATACGGTTATGTTTTATGAAGCTATTTTCGAACCATCGCGAATTAAAGATTACAACAGTGAAGCCAAGAAGCTTTCCGGAAAGCGGATTGCCTTGCAGGCCGGGTGGATCATTGAAGAGGGGGTCCATAAAGGCGAACAGTGTTTTTATATCCCAAACTCAAAAGTAGGAACTATTCCCGGCAGCGATCTGAAAGAATTAAAACCGATTTCCATAGCAAGATGGAAAGATATTCAGAAAAGCCTGGGTTTTATCCCGGAATAAACAGACATCCTGCACCCGGAACGGATCACACTCGAAACAAGAATAAAGCTTAAGCCTAACTATATCGAACGAACGCCGACCTTTTTTAAACCTGCAAAACACCTTTATCCTCAGCACCCGTCCTGCATCTCATCGATGATTATAATGCCACTCCCTTTAATTGAAGCGTGCATTGATAAAATCGTTGTAAACCGGCACTTTTTCGGCATTATTCAAGACGATTTGAAGAATGAGACCCCGGGGCGAAAGATGGGTTTTCATCAATGTGAGATCTTCTTCAGACAGTGCTCCCCGGATAAGCAGTCTTCGGTTTTGATCCTGAACCTTCCTGAGATAGGGGATCATCTCCTCGGTGCTCATCCCCACGACATCCCTATTGATCTGAAAAACATCGATGTCTTCGATCTCCAGGAAATAATCCAATAAAAACAAGGAAGAATTATGGAGATGAATCAAGCAGTACGGGAAGGCGGATGCAACCTCACGATCATATTCCTGGATGAGATCACAGTATATTCGGGGCGAATAAACCGCGGATAAATCCTCCTGCAATCGCACGATTTTATCAGGCGCCCACATGCCGAACTGTTCAATGAGATATCCTTGGTGAAAGGGCGGTATGATCTCGTATTGTTTCCGGGTCACCTGAATAAGAGCCTCGGTGCACCTTTTCGCCAGATCTTTTACACGTCCCGGTGCTTCCATGGTATCAATCAGGGCCTGATTATTGCCGCGCAATGCCCCCACAAGGTCTGTGATCCCCCTGAGAATTGGCTGGCTGATGGGGTATTCACCTTCAGCATTGCCGACCAGGGCTTCCAGAAATTCAAGATATTTCTTAAACCACGGATTATTTCCTTCAAGGGAGATCCCGTCCAGCTCTTCCCAATCCGCATCCCGCTCCCTTCCCCAGATGCTTTCCCCGGAAATTTCCACCGGGCACCCGAGCATGGCTTCCATCCAGGGAATCGCGGGTATGGGGGAAACACCCTTTATCAGATCGTCGTGAACATCGGATGCGCGCTGATACACACCGGTGTAGTCATTCAGATACTTTCCAACCACCAGGTGGTCCGGTTCCAACCACACATTTTCCCCAATCTCTTTGAGCGCGCCGAACCATTGAAAAGGAAAGAATCCGCCCACATCAAAGCCGATAAGGGGGCGTGCCGTGTCTTCAAGATTCCAGAATTTGAGGTAATCTTTGATTTTATCATCCACGTGTTTGGGTTCACCGAATTTCAAAGTTCAATTCCTTTCTTTAAGCCTAAACTGATCGGTTCCAGGTTCAGGGTTCAAAGGTTATTTACATGATGATTGTATCAGATGCGGGATACCGGTTGCAATGAAATGAAGTATTGATTTTTTTTGCCGCGGATGAACAGTATACTGAAATTTTCGAAATTTAATCTGAGGAGTGCCAAACGAATGTCAAACGTGGATTACCTGGTTATCGGCCACATCAGCTCGGACATCACTGAACAGGGATATAAATTGGGTGGAACGGCAGCCTACTCGGCAACAGTGGCCGGCACCCTCGGGTTTCGAACAGCAATCATCACCAGTGCGGCCGAGGATTACAAATGGGAGAAAGCGCTTCCCGGAATTCAAGTTCATCACATCCCTTCCAAAGCGACCACCACATTTGAGAATATCTATACATCCACCGGTCGACATCAAAAAATACACACCATTGCAAATCGGCTGGTGCCAAAGCATGTTCCGGTGCAATGGCTGGACACTCCCATCGTGCATTTGGGTCCCATTGCAGATGAAATCGATCCGGAGGTGATCCATTTATTTAAAAATTCCATTTTAGGAATCACCCCTCAGGGGTGGTTGAGGGATTGGGATGACAATGGTCATGTCCGTGCGAAAAACAGCGTGGATGCGGAGCATATCTATCCAAAAGCCACGGCGGTGATTTTGAGTGAAGAAGACCTAATGGATCAGGATCAACTGAATCGTTATCGAAGTTGGTCACGCTTACTGGTCTTAACACAGGGCAGAAGAGGGTGTACGGTGACATTTAAAGGCGAGACACGGCATGTGCCGGTTAAACCGGTCGGGGATGTTGAGCCCACCGGAGCAGGAGATATTTTTGCCACAGCCTTTCTGATCCATTATCACCGAACCGGTGGCGATCCGTGGGAATCCGCTCGATATGCAAATACCATTGCTTCCGCCACCGTATCAGAAATGGATCTGGAGTCCAAGGCCGCCTGTATTCGCGAGACCCAGTCAAAATTAGATCGTTCGGTAAAGAATTGACAATACGGAAAGAGAATTTCTATCATTGTAAAAGGGGCGACCGCGGTACGGGTATTTTAATCGAATGAACCGTCCGTCTGCGCATCGCTTAAGGGGATTAACATGGGAGAATCTGTTCTGATCACCGGAGGGGCGGGCTTTATAGGTTCGCATCTTGCGGGAGCCATCGTCCAACGGGGCGGAAGGGTCGTTGCCTATGACAACCTGTTCACCGGCTGTCCCGAAAACCTCATTGATTTCAAGGATCAGGTGAAGCTCGTGCACGGCGACATTCTCGATTTGAGCTTTCTCATCAGAACGATGATGTCGGAGCGGGTGGAGCGCATTATCCATACGGCCGCGCTGGTGAGCTATGGCCCTTCAATTGAAAAACCGGCTCTGACCGCAAAAATCAACATCGAGGGGACCATCAATGTCCTCGAGGCCGCTCGCATCGTTGGTGTCGGCAGGGTAATGGATGTCGGATCGGAGCAGGCTTACGGTGAATTCCAGCATGACCCGGCGGACGAGGACCATCCGCTCTCACCGACGGTTCCCTATGCCATCACCAAGATGGCGGCTGAAAAATTCGAAGAATTCTATCACAGGCTTTTCGGTTTGGACGTTGTCATTGTCCGAACTTCCTGGGTTTACGGTCCCGGCCTGCCAAGACCGCGGGCGCCGAAAACCATGATCGAAAACAGCCTGAAAGGGCTTCCCACAACCATGGAAAGCGGAGCCGACCAGCGAACGGATCACACCTATATCGATGACTTCATCCAGGGAGCGCTGCTTGCGCTCGACGCGAAAAATCCGGAAAACCGCGTCTTCCATATCGCAAGCGGCAAGGCGTATACCTATGAAGAAATGGCCGGGATGGTGGAACGGATCATCCCCGGTCCGAAGATCACGGTCGGACCCGGCCTGCTCAGGCAATCCGCGACCGTGGAAGGGCAGCAGAAGGGGGCCCTCGATATCCGAAGGGCACAATCCCAACTCGGATACCGGCCCCGATACGACCTCTACGACGGTCTGGTTAAATATACACAGGTATTGAAATCGAAAGGGTTTTCCTAAAATCTTAATGGAGGCTGAAAATGAACGCTAAAATTTTCCAAGCTGAAGAAATGGACTGGATCGAGGCGCCGGGGCACCACAGCGCTTTCTCTAAACTGCTGGTCAATGAAGGCCACGGCTCCAAGTATTTCGACTTCAGGATTTCCAGTTATCAACCAAAAGGCTACTGCAAAACGCATACACACGAAATAGCGGAGAACATCTACTACATTCTCAAGGGTACCGGAATTGTGGAGATCGAAGGGGTCAGGCATCTGGTGGGTCCCGGGAAAGTCATCTTCGTTCCGCCGGGGGTTGAGCATGGCATCGCCAATACGGGTTTCGAGGATTTGATCTTTATTGTTGCTGCGTCACCGCCCCAGGACATGCCAAGGCCCGAATGAACCGACGCCTCACAAACCGTATCAGCATGCGACGGTTTGGCGTTGTCAGGTGCTTGTAGTCCGGAAACAGGGGGACCGCCGTGAAACATAAAGAAACAAGAGGCTTGCTGGCAATCTGGGCCGGAATCGATTCGGATTATGTTGCTGAATATCGAAAGTGGCAGAACTGTCAGCATATGACGGAGCGGGTCACCATTCCCGGCTTCTACGTGGGGCGACGGTACCAGGGAGTTCATGGTGAAGCATATTTTCTGATGATGTATGAGACATCCGATACCAAAGTTCTAAAAAGCGCACCTTATTTGAATGCCATAAACAACGCCACCCCATGGACCCGGGAGGCTTTATCACATTACCAAGATACCGTGCGAGCGATTTACCGTCTCATTTGCACAATTGGAAAGGAACCATCTACCGACGCCCCGTACATTTTAGTCGTTAAATTCGATTGCGATACGGAATCCGGAGCCGCTCTTTTCAATCTCTATAAGGACGAATATCTGCCTAAAATGTGCGCCGTGGAAGGGATCCATCGGGGAAGGCTGTATGAAGTCGATCTGGAAGTTTCCAATATAAAGACAAACGAGCGTAGGATACATGGGGCCGGGCCGGGCCGGGAAAGGTTCTTGGCCCTCTTTGAAATGGCATCTCCGGACATAACAAGCAGCGAAGCCTGGAAAGAAGCCCAATTGCCGGGCGATCAAGATAGTATCGAAAGATCAGGGAAACCGGAAAACATGAGCCAAGAGCTGTTTTGGCTCGATTTTATGATGTATGCCCCGAAAAAATCACATTAAATAGGACGCAGACCCGCCTGCCATGCAAGGCACGAGCGGGCAGGTTTGCGCAAATATTTATTGTTCGATGCTCGATACCGGATACTCGATGCTCGATAAGGTGTTAAACCTAAAACCGTTACTCACGGACAAAGATTGTCCAGTATCCAGCATCAGGCATCCAGTATCAAACTGACAAGGAGTTGACCATGACACGACTGTCGAACAAAGTGGCGTTGGTTACAGGAGGTGCGCGCGGCATCGGCGGCGGCATTGCACTGGGCCTTGCACGGGAAAACGCGAGGGTCGCTGCTGCTGATATTATCCGGCCCGAGAGCGCCGAATTTCAGACTTTGCTTCAGCGGGCAAAAGATGAGGGTAATGAAATCTCTCCGCTGACCGTGGACGTGGCGGAAAGCGGATCGGTTGAAAAGATGATGCAGGAGACCGTCCGGCGGTTTGGCAGATTGGATATTCTGGTGAATGCCGCGGGAATCAATTTCGTACGATTCGTATCTGAAATGGAGGAACATGAATGGGACCGGGTGATGGATGTCAACATGAAGGGTGTCTTCCTCTGCTGTAAAGCCGCGCTGCCGCACCTGATTGAAAGCGGCCAGGGAAGAATCATCAATATCGCTTCCATTGCAGGAAAGGTCGGCCGTTTCGGATATGCCCATTATGCGGCAGCCAAACATGCTGTTCTGGGTTTCACCAAGTCACTGGCCTACGAAATGGCTCCCCATGATGTCACGGTGAATGCCGTAAACCCGGGTATTGTAAAAACACCCATGTGGGATGAAGTACTGACCCCTCAAATAGCCGAGCAGCGAGGGTCGGACCCGGAAACGACCTTTCAATCCATTATCAAAGAAAGAATTCCGCTTGGGCGGCCCCAAACCGTAGAGGATATCGCGCAGGCCGTGATTTTTCTTTGTGAAGCCCCCAACATAACAGGCGCCTCACTGACCGTGGACGGGGGATATACGATGCTGTAGTCTTCCTCCTGACATTATGTGCAAAAATAATGTACAAGCATTTGTTAAAATCTCAAATAACAAGCACCAAATCACAAACAAATTCCAATATCCAATGACCAAAACAGTTAGAAGATCGTTTTCCGGCATCCTGATCATGTTTGGAATTTTGAATTTCGGTGATTGTGATTTATTTGGTATTTGAGATTTGTGTTTTGGTATTTCTGGTTTATCCGTGTTAAGGCTCCAAAACGATCTTCATCCCTTTCCGGGCTTTCATCAGTTTGATCCCCTCTTCCGCTTTTTCAAGCGGGATCCGGTGCGTAATGATATGGCCCAGGTCTTTAGCGGCACTGACCAGGGTATCTGAAACGTTTTCCCAATCTTTTTTCGTATACGCCCTCGTCCCGACAAGCTCTATCTCGCGATAGGACAGATTCGCCGTAAATATTTCAGTGGCGGCATGCCCCTGGCCTAAAATGCTGACCCGTCCTCCTTTGCGAACCATATCCATTGACTGGATTACTCCCGATGGCGTGCCGGCAGATTCAAACACCACATCCGCCCCCATTCCATCCGTATATTCCAGGATCTGTTGTTTGGGATCCGATTTGCCCACCGAGATGGGAATTGCTCCGATCTTTTCAGCCAGCGCCAGTCTTTCCCGATCCTGCTCCAGTCCGGTAACAAAAACGGCTCCGGCTCCGGAATGTCTTGCAAGGATCGCCATTAACAAGCCCAACGGGCCGCATCCGGCAACCGCCACGGTATTTCCGGGCTTCAGTTGAATTCTTTCGATCGCATGAATCCCGACGCTGGTGAGTTCGCTCAACGCCCCGATTTGAAATGAGATCTCATCGTCCAGCTTGTAAACATTCTCTGCTCGAACAGCGACAAACTGGGCAAAACCGCCGTTCACTCCCAAGCCCAGTTGGGGCCGATCGTTGCAGATATTTTGCTGCCCGTTTTTACAGTAACTGCACTGCCCGCAATACAACACCGGACATACGGTGACTTTATCCCCCACCTGAAAGCCGTTGACCTGAGATCCAAGCACACTGATCCTGCCTGCAAATTCATGCCCCATGACCACCGGCAATCGGGGCTTATATTCCCGGACCATAATCTCTGCCCAATCATAAAGATGAATATCCGTTCCACAGATTCCGGCAGCCTTGACTTCGATTAGGATTTCTCCGGGTCCGATTTCGGGCACATTGAAATCAATGTATTCGGCGCCTCCGGGTTCCGGTCTTACCTTGGCAAATGCTTTCATTTTTTCCATGGCGTTTCGATTCCTTTCAGCATGAACTCGCTTTTAAATTATCACACCCAACGGACAATTGGGCGATGACACCCATGGCTTTCATTATGGTTATTTCTTCTCCAATTTTGTTGTAAAAGAGGATTCAAGGATTATTCACTTATTTTGCCTTGATCAACTACAACGAATCGGGAGAGGCTCTTTGTTGTTTATAAGGCAGCGGCGAGCCGGGTGTCAACGATTACCAGATCGAAAAAATTTTATGGATCGGGAATACACGTTGTTGATAAATCAGGTGGATATGGTAAAGGGTTTATAATATATCTGAACGGGTGTTGAATAAGGCAAACCGCTGTTTACTAATTTCGAGGAGGGAGATGATGACCACACAGAATATTCGAATTCCGATCAAGGCCTGGTATGGTGATGAAGAAATGGAATTGAACTTCCCCAAGAGCTGGGAGATCAATGAGTGCCGTATGGCGGGACATGACACGCCCCCTTTAAGCGACGAACAACTCCGAGAAGCCCTTCAAAATCCCATGGAAACGAAACCGCTGCGGGAAATGGCTCTGGGGAAAAAACAGGTCGTTATTCTCTTTGACGATTTAACGCGTCCCGCCCCGACCTGGAAGATACTGCCCTTTGTGCTTGAGGAGCTCCATGGAGCCGGCATCTTAGACGATCAAATCCGCTTTGTGACGGCGTATGCCAACCATTCCGCCATGTCTCAAGAGGATTTTGTAAAAAAACTGGGGAAAGACGTGGTTAGACGCTATCATATATACAACCACAATACCTACGAGCATCATGTGGACCTCGGGAAAACCTCCCGCGGGACACCGGTCCTCATCAATCGAGAAGTGATGGCATGCGATCTGAAGATCGCTATCGGCGGTCTTATTCCGCATCTGGGGGCGGGGTTCGGCGGTGGTGCCAAGATGGTGCTTCCCGGAGTCGCAGCCATTACCTCCGTCGATTACAACCACCGAATCGTCGGGAAACGCGGAGGCGATCGATCTTCAATGCGGTTCAGCCACGGCGAAATCGAAGATAACGTATTGCGGCAGGATCTTGAGGAAGCCGCACGCATGGTGTCTCTGGATATGAAGATCGATCTTTTGGTCAACAACCGGCGGGAGGTCATCGGTGTTTTTGCCGGGGACTTCATCGCTCAGCATCGTGCCGGTGTGAAAGAGGCCCGGCAGCTCTATGCTACGCCGATAATCAAAAATTCCGATATTGTCGTAATGAATGCCTTTCCCATCGAAAACCAGACCATCAAAGCCGTCTGGCCGGGAAGACTTGCCCTGAAAGAAGGCGGGCTCGGGGTTGTCATCACCCAGAGTGTCGAGGGGCAGGCGCCCCATTATCTGGCCGGACGTTTCGGTACCGATTACGGCGGAAAACTGTGGGGCAAGCCCAAACAATTGTTGATTCCCCAGGCCGAACGGATTTTAGTCTGCTCCTCCTATTTGTCACGAAACGATCTTGACACGTACGGGCCGCCGGAAAAAGTTGTGCCCTGCTCAACGTGGGGGGAAGTCCTGCTCCATTTGATGGAGAGCTACCCGGGACAAGCTAAAGTTGCGCTCTATCCCTATGCCGCTATCCAGCTTCCGGCGGCGGAATCAGAGTAGCGATGGCTTCATAGCGAGTAACCAAAATGGAAGAAGGGTAGCATCCGTCCAATCTACCCTCCAAACGATATTTTCTTTAAATAAATTAAATAGGACACAGAGCTGCGCAGATATGCACAGATAAAAATATCAATATTTTATAATCGTTATAATCCGTGTTTATCTGCGTTAATCTGCGTCCCAAAAAGGAAATTCCTATACTATCAAGTTAAATATGAATCCGGCCCCATGAAATCACTGAGCCTAGAATCTGATATGCGGTTTGCCAGCCAAAGTTTGATATCAGATGGCTGCTCAGGGGGGATAGTGCATAGCTGAAGCCGATACCGCCGATCGAAAACCCCAAAGCTGCTTCATCCATTAAATCCATGTACGTATATTAAATCCCATCAATTGCAGCCTTCGAATTATTATGGATACAGGCATCCAAATATTATGAGCATTTTTTTATCTTCTTTGTCTATCAAATTTAAGTATGCATTTGATGTCATTTAAGGTTTTTATCCGATTGTGTCGAAAAAAGTATCATAGTCCCTAATGCACAGATCTCATAAAGAGGCTAACAGAATGAAACTGAGGACAATCCTGTTTGTTTTGGCATTGCTTGCTTTCCTTTCCGCTTCCATCGGCGGGTTCCTGTATTATTCGTCGTTCAGAAATTCGGTGTTCATCAGAGCCGAGCGGGAAGCGGTCTCCAGTGCTCAGAGTATAAAAAATCTTTTCGCCTCTTTTATTTCCGAAAACATGAAATCTGCCAGCGCACTCGCCGGGCTCAATGAAGTAAAAGATGCTTTGAAAAATCCAAATGAAGAGACGCTCGCTAAGATCAATGCGACCTTGGATCATTACCAAGATGCACTTAAAGTGAATGTTTGTTACTTGATGAATTCGCAAGGCACGACCATCGCGTCGAGTAACCGGGATGCGCCGGATAGTTTTGTTGGGAAAAACTATGCGTTTCGTCCTTATTTTTATAACGCCATGCAAAAAACGCCGATTCTTTACATGGCCTTAGGTGTAACGTCGGGGAAGCGAGGCGTTTATTCCAGTCAACCGGTTTATGGAGAGAACCGGAGCCCCATTGGCGTCATTGTCATCAAATCCTCTGTTGAGTCTTTAGAGAAAGAATTAAAGGCGAGATACCTTAATGATGAAGTCATCACATTGATAACCGGGCCCTATGGAATCATATTCATTTCAAACAAGCCGGATTGGCTTTTTCGGCCGGCTTGGAACATTAACGAGGAGCAAAAGGCGGAAATTAAAGAAATACGCCAGTTCGGCAAAGGTCCGTGGGAATGGATCGGGCTTGAAATAAAGAGCGAGAATCGCGCGGTCCTTAGATCAGGGGTTGAGTTCTTATTCCATCGAACGAAGATAAAACATTATTCGGGATGGGATGTCATTTACTTGGCAAACCTTAATACAATATCGAAGGGGGTATCCGCCCCTTTGATTCGGACAACCGGCTATACGACGCTTACCCTGTGTGTTTTGATCGGCCTGGCGGTCCTGCTTTTATATAAACAGGCCAGTTCCGATATCATCCGTCGAAGAAAAGCCGAGGATGCACTGAAGGCGTCGGAAGCCAATTATCGAGCGATTTTTAATGCCGCAAACGATGCGGTATTTATTCATGAACTAGAGACGGGTAAAATTTTGGATGTGAACCAGAGGATGTGCGACATGTACGGGTATTCCGCGGAAGAGGCTCGTATGATTGACGTGGAAGCATTGAGCGCGGGCACGCCCTCCTATACTCAGAAAGAGGCCATCCGCTGGATCAAGAGATCGATACAAGAGGGACCCCAGCTTTTTGAATGGAAAGCAAAAGACAAAGCCGGCCGTTTGTTTTGGGTGGAAGTTAACTTGAAACGGGCCAATATCGAAGGGAAAGATCGGCTCCTGGCGGTTGTGCGAGATATAACGGAGCGCAAGGAAGCAGAGGGAGCCTTGCGAACGAGTGAAGATCGCCACCGTGCCATCTCTGAGCTGACATCCGACTATGCCTATGCCTATAGGGTCGAACCGGATGGTGAGTTAATAAACGAATGGGTCACCGGAGCATTAGTAAGCATCACAGGTTATACTGCCGAAGAGGTGCGGGCCCGAGGTGGATGGGAAAGCCTCATTTATCATGATGACATGTCCATTCCCATTGAACAGCTTGAGTCGCTTTTTAAAAATCGATCAATGGTTGTCGAGTATCGCATCCAATCGAAAAGCGGGGACGTCCGCTGGATGAGAGACTATGCGAAACCTGAGTGGAATGATACGGAGAACCGATTAGAACGCATATACGGTGCGGTGCAAGATATCACGGAGACGCGACATGTTGAAGACTTGATCAGGGAAAGCGAGGAAAAGTATCGTTCAGCAATGGAAGCAAACCCAGATCCTGTTGTCGTCTATGACATCGAAGAGAAGGTCATTTATTTTAACCCGGCGTTTTCGAAGGTATTTGGATGGACCATGGAAGAATGTATGGGCAAAAAGATGGATCGATTTGTGCCTCAGGAGAACTGGCCCGAAACCCGGATGATGATTAAAAAAGCCTTATCTGGCGAAAGCTTATCCAGCATCGAAACACGAAGATACACAAAGGATCGGCGTAATATTCCTGTCAGTGTCAGCAGAGCCATATTTCGAGACAAGGATGGCAACCCACTCGGCAGTGTCGTCAACCTGAGGGACATCAGCGATCAGAAAAAGCTTGAAGCTCAGCTCGTGCAGGCTCAAAAGATGGAGGCCATTGGAACGCTGGCGGGCGGAATTGCCCATGATTTCAATAACATTCTCTTCCCCATGATCGGTTATGCTGAAATGCTCAAGGATGATATTTCCATCGACAGTCCGCTTCAAACCAGTGTCGATGGTATCATCCACGCCGCTTTTAGAGCGAGGGATCTGGTGCAACAGATTCTTGAGTTCAGCAGGCAAACAGAAGACGAACTCAAACCGATTAAACTTCAGCCGGTTATAAAGGAGGCAATAAGCCTGCTCAGATCCTCACTGCCAAGAACCATCAATATCCGGCAGGACATCGACCCCGATTGCGGTGCGGTAATTTCCACTCCCACCCAGATACACCAGATCGTTATGAATCTGTCCACCAACGCCTATCATGCGATGGAAGATACCGGAGGAAGCCTCAACGTGATTCTCAGGCAGGTTCTGATTGAACAAGATCATCCGGAGTACTTAGAATTGTTGCCCGGAGCTTATACCTGCCTGACGGTCACGGACTCTGGGGTCGGCATCGAAAAAGACGTTTTGGACAAAATATTCGATCCCTATTTCACGACAAAAGAAAAGGGGAAAGGAACCGGTTTGGGGCTTTCGGTCGTGCACGGGATTGTCAAGAGTTACAACGGCGATATTCGCGTCGACAGTGAGCCGGGTAAAGGAACGGCGGTTCATGTGTATCTGCCGATTCTCGAGCAACGGGTTGAAACGAAAACCACCGAAGCAACTGAACGAATCCGGGGCGGTACGGAGAAAATATTGCTGGTTGATGACGAAGAAGTCATTGTCCGAATGGAACAAGAGATGCTGGAGCGGATGGGTTACCAGGTAACCGCACGGACGGGAAGCGTCGAGGCACTTGAGGCGTTTAAAGCCAATCCTCACCGGTTCGATCTGATCGTCACCGACATGACCATGCCGAATATGACCGGCATCCGACTGGCTCAAGAGATTAAGAAAATCAGACCGGAAATCCCGATCATCATATGCACGGGATTCAGCGATCAAATAAACGAGGAGAAATGCAAGGCGTTGGGCATTCAGGGTTATATCATGAAGCCGGTTGTCAGAAAAGAATTCGCCTGCACATTACGAGAAGTTCTCGATAGAACGGTAGTCGCCTGATGGGTGGAACTCAAGAAAAGATCACATAAAACATAGCGGTTATAAAGGGTTTGGGGGAAGGGCTAAGGGACCGTCTGGTTTGCTTTAGGAATCGTCGCTCTCTTTTGCGCTTGATTGACGAAGTCAAGATTTGGGGTCAAGTCTGCTCTTGGGATTTGGGGTCAAGAAGTTGGATTTGGGGTCAAGTCTGCTCTTGACTCTTAATTGAATTGATTGTATCAAAGCTGATATGTCAAGACCATTAAGAATAGAATATCCGGGTGCATGGTATCACATTATGAACCGCGGTAGGCGGGGTGAGCACATTTACACCGACCATGCGGATTACCAGCTTTTCGTTAATCTGCTGGAAGAAGCCACCGAACAGTGGAATATCCATATTGCCGCATACTGCCTGATGCCAAACCATTACCACATCTTGATCCATACACCTGAGGCCAATATTTCGAGATGTATGAGACACATTAACGGCGTTTATACACAGCGATTTAACCGCCGCCATCAATGTGACGGCCAACTGTTTCGTGGTCGATACAAATCGATCCTGATCGATGCTGACAGCTACTTATTGCAATTGGTCAGATACATCCATCGGAATCCATTAAGTGCAGGCTTAACGGATAAATTTAAAACATATCCCTGGAGCAGTCACAAGGGATATGTATCAAACGCTGAGAAATGGAACTGGTTATATAAAGACTACCCTCTTGCCATGCTGTCGAAGAAAAAAGCCGAAAGAATTAAGAGATACCGGCGGTTTGTATCAATGGAAAACGATAAAGATCTCAGTCTGGTATTTGCAGAGAAGAAGTGGCCTTCATTGTTGGGTACGGACAATTTTATACAAAGGATAAAAGAGGCTTTCTACACTGAAAAGTCGGATGATGAAGTGCCGCAGGCTCGGGAACTTGCACCTGAGTATACGCATATCAAGTATGTCGTATGCAGGTTTTACGGCATCAGTGAAGATGAATTGATACACTCCAGAAGGGGGGTGTTTAATGAGCCGAGAAACGTGGCGATCTACTTGGCCAGGCGGTATAGAAACGAGAACTTAAAAGAGATTGGTGATCAGTTTCAAATTAATAAATACAGTTCGGTGAGCAGTGTGGTTGAGCGGATGAAGAAATTAATGGCGCAAGACCGAAAACTTAGGAAACGGGTTGAACAGGTCATGTCTATGATATAAAAGAGTCAAGAGCAGATTTGACCCCTTCTCTGACCCCTTCTCCCGCAAAGCTCACAAAGGGCGCAAAGAACACGCGCAAAGAAAAACCCTTCGCGAACTTGGCGCCTTGGCGGTTTGTGTCTAAAGAATAATGAACTCATTAGTATATACCCTAAAATCCCCATTCCTCGTTGCAAACCGACTGTTCCATGGGCATCCGGTTTGTAATCTCCTGAAATGGCTCTCCGACCGGATATCCCAAGGGGGTTAATGCGACCACTTGATAGTCGTCCGGAACATTCCAGAACTGTTTTATCCCGGTGTTGTCAAACGAACCGATCCAACAGGTGCCTATACCCTCTGCCCTGGCAGCCAGAGTCAGATGATCAACGGCAATGGCAACGTCCATCAACATTGAGTACTTTCCCATATATCCACCCCGGTTTGTCGGGATTTCCCAGCCGCATGCCACCAAAATCACCGGGGCTTGGGCAATGAACTTTTGTCCGTTGCAAAGCGGTATGAGAGCATCTTTTCTATGGTCGTCCCGTACAACAATCAAGCGGGTAGGCTGCCTGTTTCCACCGGAGGGTGCTATTCGGGCAGCATTGAGTATTCGCTTAAAAACATCTTCAGGTATCGGATCCGGTTTATAGGATCGAACAGACCGGCGTGTTTTAATAACTTCATAAAAATCCATAAATCAGAACTCCTATATCCTAAAAATCATGGGGCGCATCAACCGTGCAGGGGACATCCCGGAAGAAAAATCCCCGCTTCTTGTGTTCTTTGGCACATCGGCCGATTATAAGCGGCAATGCATTCATTCCTTCAACATCTTCCGATGTTCCGGCAATAAGCGTCAATTTAAAAAGCCCATCCTGAAAGCTCGCTTCTTTCAACCTCATTCTAAGCGATTTACTGCTGATATGATTCTTATCATTTTTTTACTTTTTGCACTCTTTGGGTTTTTTCGTTAATATTTAGAGAATAAAGCTTTCAGCTCTGTTTTATGGCTTCCTCTATCTCCCGGGCTATCCGTGATGCCGCTGCCCGGGGATCGTCCGCATTCCGGATCGGCCTTCCGATCACCAAATAGTCGGCTCCATTTTGAATAGCCTGAGCCGGCGTGGTCACCCGTTTTTGATCATCGGCATTCGATGCCTCCCAAGCCGGTCGAATGCCGGGAGTGACCGTTATGAAATCTTCTCCAACATGGTCTTTGATCATGGCGACCTCGAGGCCGGAACAGACAACGCCATCGCAGCCTGCCGTTTTTGCAGCTTTTGCCCTTTTAAGCACAAGGCCCGTAGGATCCGTGGCGTATTCTTCTCTGAAGCCTGCGGACTGAATATCTTCCCCGGAAACGCTGGTTAAAACCGTTATCCCCAAAATTCCTACTTTCCCTTGGCTGCCGGAAACTGCGGCTTCGAGCATTCTATGGTTTTCGCCGCAATGGACGGTCGTAAAAGCAACTCCGAATTCTCGGATACGGGCCATGGCCAGCGAAACGGTTTCCGGAATATCGTGAAGCTTCAAATCCAGAAAGATCTTTGTATCACCGGTGCGCTGGATGAAATGGATGATCTCAGGACCGGAATGGATAAATAACTCCAGTCCGACTTTAAACATTCCCACATGGTTTGACAGCAGATTAATATAAAACTTTGCTTCTTCAAATGAAGGGACATCCAAAGGGAATATGATAAAATCTCTTGCCTGTCTCATTCTGCCCGCTCTCGATCTTCATATTGTTGTTTAATCCAGTTCCGATATTCTCCGGTTTGCACTCGCCGGACCCATGGTTCATTTTTAAGGTACCATCGGATGGTTTTTTCGATTCCGGTTTTAAAAGATTCCTCGGGTATCCAATCCAATTCATTCTGAAGTTTGGTGCAATCGATGGCATACCGATAATCGTGTCCCGGCCGATCCTTAACAAAATTGATGAGATCCCTTCTGGAACGTCCGTCTGCTGGCGGGTCGACCCTGTCCATAGTATCACACAGGATGTTCACCACATCGATATTCCGCATTTCACACCGGCCGCCGACATTGTATGTTTCGCCGTGCCGCCCCCCCTTCATGATCTTCCAGACCGCCTTGCAGTGATCCTCCACATACACCCAGTCCCTTATATTATGCCCCTGCCCGTATACGGGCAACGGCTTTCCCGCCTTGGCATTGGTAATCATCAATGGAATAAGTTTTTCAGGAAATTGATACGGGCCGTAATTATTTGAGCAGTTGGAAATGGTGACCGGAAACCCATAAGTCCGATGATAGGCACGGACCATATGGTCTGAAGCGGCCTTGGACGCTGAATAAGGGCTGCTGGGATCATACGGTGTGGTTTCAGAAAACAATCCTTTATCATCCAGTGACCCAAAAACCTCATCCGTGCTGATATGGTGGAAAAGTACCATCCGATCTTTGTGTTTCCGGGAAAGCTCCAGCAAATTGAATGTTCCCATAACATTGGTGTTGAGGAATGCACCCGGTTCAACTATGGATCGATCCACATGAGATTCTGCTGCAAAGTGACAGACGGCATCGATCTCATATGTTTCAAAAACACCGGTCATGGATTCCATGTCGCAGATGTCGGATTGAACGAAAATATACCTTTCGGGAAACGATTTATCGATATCTGCCAGGTTATCGGGATTTCCGGCGTATGTTAATTTGTCCACATTGATAATTGTGGAGTTAAATCCGGGAAGACTAAGCAGATATCGAATAAAGTTGGATCCGATGAATCCGCAACCTCCGGTTACCAGAATATTTTTCATACTGCTCCCAACCCGGACAAGCCGGAAAAGTTACAAATGAACTAAAGTTTGAAGTGCCTAAAGTTAAGGTATTCGCTTTGCCCTATCTTTTTTATAAAATGGATAGAATTCCAAAACTTTAGACATTTTAGGCACTTTTAATTTTAAGCACTTCTTTGAACAGTTTATTATTGCATTCAAAAATATTCTGCCAGAAAAAGCACAAAAATAATTATTAAGGCACTAATGTGGATTAAACTGTTGAATTATACTCATAACCAAAAATCATAGGTCCATAAAGCTTTTTTTGCTTCCTTCAAAAAAATGGTAACCCGGAACGGTGAACTCTGAACCTGTGAACACTTACAATAAATCTACCTGGTTATCTACAAAAGCCAAGTTGATTTGTGGAATAGGCGGTGAAGGTGAGCCGATTCGCAGCAGTATGACTGTCTGAGTGCATTAGGGGGCGTTACATCGAACAGCATGAAGGTGCTG
>DUZK01000054.1 GCA_013349495.1 Deltaproteobacteria bacterium | reverse complement strand
GGAAGTGCATACTGGAGAGAGGTACCTTCGGTCAGGCCCCCGGCATTGATGAGCGATGCTCCGGGAAACGCCTCTGCCAGGCGCTTCACCAGCTCGGGAGCGGCCGGTGCACCGCCATAGACAATTTTTTTGAACGAATCGAGCCGATATCGGGAAAACTCCGGCGAGATCAACATCAGCCAATAAATAGTCGGAACCGAGATGCTCAGTGTCACCTTCTCCTTTTCGATGATCGCCACTGCCGCATCTGCTTTAAACGTTCTCATGAGTATTGTTGTTCCGCCCAAATAAATGGTCTGTGAAAGCTGGGTAAACAGCCCGGTAACATGAAATAGCGGAACCATGATCAGATCCACATCGTCCACCGTTGTACTGAATACCCGCGCGCATGCGATGGCGGTGTTCACAACATTGCAATGGGTCAGCACAACACCTTTCGGATTTCCGGTTGTCCCTGATGTAAACAGGATACACCCCGGATCGTGCTCGTTGAGATTTTCATCGGATATCCGTTCGGCTGCACCGGTAGAAGACAGGGTTTCAAACGGCTCGGTGCCGGCAATGCCGCCGCCGACACTGAAAATTCTTTCAACCGAGCTGATATCTTCCTTTATGGGTTCTATCCCGGTCCAGAAATCTTTTGAAACGAATAAAAGCCTTGGTCCCGCCTTTTGAATTTGATAGACCAGTTCTCTGCTCTTGAGCCTGGTATTGAGCGGTACGAAAATCCCGCCGATGGCTGTTGTCGCCAGATAGAGAATGACAAATTCCGGACGGTTTTCCAGCAATACCGAAACACGGTCCCCTTTATGAATGCCCCTTTCCTCCTTAAGGGTCCATGCTGTCCGATTGACGAGCGTTTCCAGTTCCCTGTACGCCCACCGTATGTCATCGCAGATTAAAGCGGTATTGTCCGGCTGCGCTGAAGCGGAATCGTAAAACATCTGCAGAATGCTCCGGGGCCGGTCTTCATAAATCAGAAGATCCACACCTTCAGCACTCTCTCTTGCGATACCGTCCCGCGGCCAACTCGATGTCGTCACTTCTCCGATGCCGTTCATTCAAGTTAAATAGGACGCAGACCCGCCTGCCGATCCTAAAAAAATAAGATGGCGGGCAAGTTCGCGCAGATACACACAGATAATATAATCTTTTTTTCTTAATCTAAATAATCTGCGTTCACACGCCGCGCCGGCGCTGCGGCTCCGCGTTCCAAGAAGGAAATTCCTGCTATCAAGTTTGTGGAGATGATTTTATCCGCCTATTAATTTCCTCTCCCGTGCAAAAGCCTCAAATCCCCGGCGTTCCTTTACCAGGGCTTGTTTTAGGCTAGCGTTGCGTCTCGACTCCATGAGTTCTCTAATCGTATCCAGCATGGGTCGGTTTGCTTCACTGATGGCATCGGCAATTTGTTTCGCTCTCTGGAGCAATTCCTCATGGGGCACGACCTCGTTAACCAACCCCCAATTAAAAGCCGATTCAGCATCTACGAACTCACAGGTAAAAGACATCTGTTTCGCCCGGCGAATACCGACTGCTTCCTGAAGCAGTTGTGTCATTCCCCAGCCGGGATGGATGCCCACCCTGGCATGGGTATCTGCAAATGAAGCCCGCTCTGAAGCGATCAGGAAATCACACTGCAAGGCGATCTCAAGCCCTCCGGTTACGGCATGCCCGTTTATCGCGCCGATGATGGGCTTTCGGCAGGCATTGATGACATCCGGGAAATCCCGACCGTCGCCCCGGGGGTTAAAAATATTCTCTGAGTGAAACGCTTCAAGATCGAGTCCCGAACAGAAGGACTTGCCGGCACCGGTAATGATGGCTGCCCGGATGGTCCCACTGGACCTGACCTCATCCAGAGCGTCATAAAGGGCGATGAGCAAAGCCTGATTGATTGCATTTCTGCGCTCCGGGCGATTGAGTGTGATTATGGCGGTATGGTTGTCGACTTCGAATAATACTGGATTCGGCATGGTTTTATCATCTATTGTTTGAAACTGTTTCCGATTTTATAGTAAATTCCTTGCATAGTCCCCAACACATGTCAACTTGAGAATCTGATGGTTTTGTGTTTTTATGCCATCCTTAAAGGGAATCGGGAATCAGTAACTGCCAACCAGTATGATATGGAGATTTATAGAGAATGAAATTTAAAAGCCACTTTTTCCCCGGAGACAATGTCGATTATGTCGCACCTTCCTGGTTTGAATTGCAGCAACTGTCTTTTGATATTGCAAAACAGATACGCACATCCGGAAAAACCATAGACCGGATCATCACCCTGGCTCGGGGCGGCTGGCCCATGACCCGTTGTTTAATCGATTTTCTGGACACCCAGGGTGTGGCCAGCATCGGGGTTAAGTTTTATTCCGGAATCAATCAGCGGTTCGAAAAACCGCACATATATCAGGATCTGCCGGTTTCGGTGGTGGATGAGCGGGTGCTATTATTCGACGATGTGGCGGATACGGGTACGTCATTGAAGTTCACCCGGCAATACCTACTGGAATTCAGAGGGGTTAAGGAAGTTACAACAGCCACCTTGCTCACCAAGCCCCATTCTGTCATTCAACCGGACTTCTTCGGGGCGGAAACAGCGGCATGGATCATTTTCCCTTATGATGTGGCGGATATGGTATCCCTTTTAACCGAAAGATGGAAAACACAAGGCGTTTCCAAAGACGATATGCCTAATCGGTTTGCTGAGTTGGGATTTGATTCGGAATGGATCGAATATTTTATCAAGCAGCAGAATTAAGACGGCCATATGATGCAAATGAGAAGATAATCAATAAAATTTATCTGCGTATATCTGCGCAAATCTGCCTGCCCCGTGGAATGCGAAGCCTATTCCACCGGGGCGTCCTATTCAACTGGTTTAATCCACCTGCAGCCGATCTTCCCCCAACACCACCTCAAGTGCTTCGGCCAGATCGTCTGCGTTCTTTTCCGAAAAAACAATCGGGGGCTTCAGTTTCAACACATTGTGATCCGGACCGTCGGTGCTGATCAAGAAGCCGTAGTCTTTCATTCGATTGGAAATATACGTTGCGTGCTCGCCGGCCGGATTGAGTTTTTCTCGATCCGTGACCAGCTCGATTCCCACAAACAGCCCCAAACCTCGCACATCCCCTACCAGCGGGAACCGTTCTTTCAGCGGCTTGAAGTTATCGAGGAGCCGTCTTCCCACTTTGAGTGCGTTTTCCTGCAATCTCTCATTTTGAATGACATCGAGTACGGCCAAGCCGATGGCACAGGACACCGGATTCCCGCCGAAGGTATTGAAATATTCCATACCGTTTGCAAAGGAGTCTGCTATTTCAGGTGTTGTGATGACCGCTGCCAGGGGATGTCCGTTTCCCATCGGTTTGCCAAGGGTAACAATATCAGGAACCACATTCTGAGTTTCAAATGCCCAAAAATGGCTTCCGGCCCGTCCGAATCCCACCTGCACCTCATCGATGATGCATACACCCCCCGCTTCACGAACAAACCGAAAGGCTTGCTGCAGATATTGATCCGGCAATATCAACTGCCCACCACAGCCCAATATACTCTCGCAGATAAAGGCGGCCGGACCCCTATCGTCCGATTGTAGGGCTTCGATTTCTTTTCTGACATATTCGGCATAGCAGGCGCCCGCATCCGGACCCGTGCCTTTGTGCGGCCCGCGATAACCGTCCGGCATCACTACCTGATGAACCCACGGGGGCGCCCCTTTCCCCCCGGGGCCGTCATGTTTGTACGGACTGATATCGATCAGCGCCTGGGTATTGCCGTGATAGGCGCCATCCACCGTAATAATGTCGTGCCGCCCCGTATAGGTTCGAGCCATGCGCAACGCCAGTTCATTGGCCTCGCTGCCTGAACATACAAAAAAACATACACTGAGCGGCTTCGGAAACGTTGCGAGCAGACGCCGGCTGTATTCTATAATATTATCGTGCAGATAGCGGGTATTGGTATTCAAGACGGTCATCTGACGATATCCGGCTGATACCACATGCGGGTGGCTGTGCCCCACGTGGCAGACATTATTGACGCCGTCCACATAAGCCTGGCCGTCATCGCTGATGAGATACTGACCGATCCCGCGAACTATTTTTAGGGGCTTGTGATATGAAATACTCAGGTTTCTGCCCAAATGTTCGGATCTCAGTTTGAGGATTTCTTCACTGCTGCGCCCTCTTTTGGGAAAGCACTCAGCAGGAATACCCAGCATGATGTTAGGATCCGGGCATATGCTTTTCCACACGTCTCGGAGCATGGGGCGGCCAACCCCGGGAAAGGTTCCGGACTCATCGAGTATATCGGTGATGATTTGAAAATGTAAGTGCGAAGGCCAGCCGCCGTTAATTCCGGAATCACCGATCCGGGCAAAAGCCTGTCCCTTTTTGATTTGAGATCCTGCTTGCATCTTATCCAGAGAGTCCAGGCTGAGGTGACCATAAAGGGTATAGAAACGGTCGATTCCATCCGTATCATGCTCCAAGATGACGGTGGGGCCATAGTCGAGATGGGTAGTGTTGTTGTTGAAGCTGTGGATTTTACCTTCAAGTGGTGCCAACACCGGGGTGCCGCTTTTCATAAACAAGTCCACACCCAGGTGAATGGTTCTCCGTTCCGGCATCTCATCGGTCTCCACTTCAAATTTTTCCGTCGTATAGAGCAATCGAGCTTCGCCGTAACGACCGATGCCAACCGTCGCACCGGCTGATTCCATTTTTTGAAATATTAACCCTGATGTGACCGCCGGATCCTTTTGACTAATCTCGGCGTCAAACATTGGCGTATCCACGCTCAAATCGAATACGAGTTGTTTTTCATTTTTCAGATCTGCTTTCACAACCGAATCAAAACCGGCCGCATTTCGTTTCAACCAGGCGACTATTTTTTCAGATCGGGGGACCGCTTCCATACCGCAGGCCTGTCGAAAGACGTATCCTGCAAACCGAGGATGAATCTCTGCTAATCGATTCAATAAATCCCACGCGGGTCTTTCCGATATCGTAAGGTATTCATTTTCAGGCTCCAGATTGAATTGATGTGCGGCCATGCAGACACTGGTGCAAAGCCTCATGCAGATCAGATGGAACAGAACAGCCAATTCCTGTTCGGTGAGAGGATGAATTTGATGATATCCGGTCACCACATGCGCACCTGCTGTCAGCGGATCGATCTTATCCAGCATGGCATAGGCACAGGCGATGGCCAAATCATTAACGGTGTGAGTATAGACCATATCGCCGAAATCGATCACCCCGCTGACCTTGTTGCGCCAATCTCCCTCAGGGGTTACCAGCACATTGTAATCATTGCCGTCATTGTGAATAACGCTGGATCGAAGATCATCCATTTGTGGTTCGACTTCGGCCTTGAAACGCTTGAGAAAGGAATGAACACGGTTCCTTTTTTCCGTCTCAGGAATCGAATGCAAATATTCTTCAACCACCTTTCCGGAATTCTTAAGGTCCCAGTGGAAATCTCTATTGGCTGCAGGATGATCAAAATCTTTCAGGAATTGGTCGATCCTTCCGAAAAAGCTTCCCAAACTCCCCAATAGTTCTGAATCATGGGGCCTCACCAGAGCCAGCGGCTTTCCGGGAAGGTAACTCAAAAGCCGCACGTGATGGTCTTTATTGTCCACTCCCTTTATCGTCGTGATTTGCGCCCCGGTCAGCGTGCTGAAGACCTCGGGACAGATGGCGCCGATTGACTCGAGTTTTTTACTTTTATCCACGATATGCATCATGGCTCGATTCTGAAATTCCAGGACCTCATACTTCTCGGTGGCGTTGGCGATTTTGAGCACGTATTCCTCACCTCCGGATTCGGCGAGGTGAAAGTTCTGGTCCCTTTCGCTTGGAAGTAGTTTTGCCGAAACATCCAGTCCGTAATGGTCCTTTGAAATATCGATGGCCTCTTCTTCGATAAATCGGGGAGCATGTTGAACAATCGATGACATGGTATGGATGATTCTTTCTGAAAATTATTTCAAAAATGCATCAGAAAAATACGCTAATGACATCAGGGAGATTACCAGATTCGATAACGAAGCGAATAATCTACGACTCCCCAATGATTTATTCCAATTCTAACCTAACTGGTGTTCGTCCACAAATGAGGGATTTTGCGTGAGTTCAAGGCGGGCGTCAGATTTGAACCGCAGGAATAGCGAGCTATTTTGAGGATTCAAATCGTGGCGCCCAACGCTGAAATCGCGTAAAAGAACCATTTGTGGACGGACACTAACTATATATGGACCTTGGCCGGGAGTCTATATCCGAATGAATAGGGAGTGTCAAACAGGGTGGAATAAACACCCGATGCTGCGCCATTGATTTTACGATGATCTTATAGGCCTTTCATTTTTTTTAAGGGGCTCCGAAAGCGTTAACCTTGCGTGGATATGAGGATTTCCGGTTTTTATTAATACGCGGCTATCACTAATTTTAATCAACCGCTATTAAGTTCCAATCCTAACTAGCCGATATATCTAATAGAAAAAGAAACTGCGGTGTCCGGAGCCATTTTAAACAAAAACCAAATGAAAAATTCTGGGGGAGGATGATGTGATGCAAAAAGGGCGTGAAAAAATGCACAACAGCATTGAGACTTTGTTACATGATTTTTTAAGAAAAGTCCCTCTCTTTGATACACTCCATGATGATGAATTGGCCGTTGTCGGAAAACATATCACCATATTTGAATTAGACCAGGGAAATTTCTTATTCAAAGAGGGACAAGCAGGAGATTCCGTCTGTTTCTTACTGAGTGGAAGCCTGGATGTCATCAAACAAACCGACAAGAACATGGTCGAAATCGCCACGTTGTCCAAAGGCTGCACTGTCGGAGAAATGTCTATTGTCGATGAATCGAAACGATCGGCAACCGTGAAAGCCCGGCAGAAGTCTTCTTTAGCTACCCTGTCCCGAGAAGATTTTGAAAACATTTTGGAAAAATATCCTAAAATCGGTGTCAAGATGCTGAAGGCTTTGTTAAAATATCTCAGCATGAACATGCGGAGGACTTCCAAGCAGCTGGCCGGTTATATGGAAGACTACATGTCGCTTCTTTTTGATTATCGGAAACGATTCTAAAGACGAACGGTCATTTTCACCCGGTTCACCAATCTCACCAAGATTATCCATTGATCGGCCCCCCTTGCAAGATTGCAGGAAGAGCGGGGTATTCCATATTGATAATAGGAGTTCCGTCAGGTATGATAGGAAGACTGATTCAAATTAAACCTTCTCTGATATGTCCGAAACAAACAGGCGGCAATCAATGGTCAGCGTCCATTGCAAAGAATGCAGGTTCGATAAAACCATCATCGAAACCCGGCGGTCGGTAGACGGGCTTGAAACAACCTGCTATTGCGATCCCGAGGGTATTTTAAAGCACGGCGAGATCACCGAGGAAGAAAAAAAGAAACTGCTGGTCTCCATCGATCAGAATCGAGATTCACACTGTAAATATTATAAACCCAAGTGGTATGTCAGGTTTGCCCGCTTTGTAAAAAAACTCAAGCAACAAAAATAGAAAATATAAACGGATAAGAGGAGCCACAATGTCGAGTTTGTTCGAAAAAACAGCAATCAACAACATGACCCTGAACAACCGGTTTGTTCGTTCAGCAACGTTTGAGTCCATGGCAAATCCCGATGGTTCATGCACATCGGATTTAATTCGGTTAACCAGGGATCTTGCCGAAGGCGAAGTGGGATTGATCATAACCGGATACGCTTTCACCAGTGAAATCGGGAAATCCAGGCCGACCCAAACCGGCGTGCACAACGATTCCATGATAGATGGGTTGAATGAAATGGCCGAAGCAGCTCATGCGGCAGATGGGGCAATTGCCATGCAAATAGCCCATTGCGGCTGCAACTCCTTTGTCATGCCAGAGGGAGAAGAAGCCATAGGCCCCAGCCCTATTTCAATGCCCCAGGGCTGCCGATGCAGAGATATGACGATATCAGAAGTAAAAGAAACGATTAACGATTTCGTTTCAGCCGCTATTCGTGTAAAAAATGCAGGATTTGACGGCGTCCAACTTCACGGCGCCCATGGTTACCTCATCAGCCAGTTTCTCTCCCCGTTTTATAACAAGAGAACCGATGAATACGGCGGTTCGGTGGAAAATCGAGCGCGGTTTCTTTTGGAAATTTTAAGAGAAATCCGTTCTGCCATAGGGTCCGACTATCCGGTGTTGGTCAAAATCAATTCGGATGACTTTCTTGAAGACGGGTTTGTCAAGGATGAGATGATCCAGGTGGCAATCATGCTGGAACAGGAAGGCATCGATGCCATCGAGATCTCCGGCGGGACTCATCTGAGCCCGGACGAATACTCCTTTTCAAGAAAAACCGGCATCGTTTCCGAAGAAAAAGAACTTTACTTCAAGGAAGCTGCCAAGCTTTACAAAGAAAAAATAAAGGTGCCGCTGATGCTGGTGGGCGGTATCCGCTCATTGAACGTTGCCGAAAAGGTAGTTGATGAGGGGCTTGCCGATTATGTATCCCTTTGCCGCCCGCTGATTCGCGAACCTCACTTGATCAGACGCTGGAAATCCGGGGACATAAAAAGAGCCACCTGCATCTCTTGCAACGAGTGCTTTAAGCCAGTTCGGGCTGGAAAAGGGTTATATTGCGTTGCTGAGGCCAAACTGAAAGCAAAGAAAGAGCGGAAGTAAGAAAAAAAGGCATTTAATCTTGACACCAACACTTCGTTTTCATATAGTATTCCCAGTAAAAGCGGATGTTTATCGCTATATTAAGGCAACTATTAACCGGATGACCTAATAATAACAGATTATGGAAGCCTGAGCGGCACATAATCTCTTCTCGCCGGACTCCTAAACCATAGACCAATATTCTAACGTGACAACATTAGGGTAAATAAGAGATGGTTGAGGAACAGATCATATCCCCTTCAGAGACAAAGCGGTATTGGGTTGGCATTGATGCAGGATCGGTGAGCATCAACTGTGTGGTCATCGATGAAACGAAAAATGTTGTCTATGAGCATCCGTATCAACGTCACTTAGGCAGGGTGGAGGAAAGCGTATTCAATCTTGTTCAATCTTTATATAATAAATTCGGGGAAAAACGGTTACAGGCCATTGCCTTTACCGGCAACCATGGAAAAAACCTGAGTGAAAAGCTGGACCTGTTCTATGAATTTGAAACCATCAGCCAGGTCATCGGTTCGGTACATATCCGGCCGGATGTAAGAACCGTCATATGCATGGGGGGGCAGGATACCGCTTTATTTCAAATTAACCATCATGATGAAGGCTGGGAGCTTGAATACTTCAACACCAACGGACCTTGTGCTGCCGGCACCGGATCGTTTATCGACCAACAGGCACAGCGACTGGCCACCTCCATGTATTCCAGTAAAAGCGATCCATCTGCGAACCAAATCGATAATATCCTATCAGATTTCATTGCTCTCGGATTGAAAAGTCAAAATCCCTCCGGTGTCGCCTGCCGATGTACGGTTTTTACAAAGTCAGATATGATCCATCTTCAGAATAAAGGAGAACGCCTGGAAGATATCATCTTCGGACTGCATGTGGGTAACGCCAGAAATTACATGAGCACCATCGTTTCCAATCGGATGCTAAAAGAACCGATGATGTTTATCGGGGGGCTTTCTTTAAATACGCTTCAAGTGAGGGCCTTTGAAGAATATTACCCGTCACTGATTATACCGCCGCATAACACATCGGTCGGCGCCCTCGGTGTTGCGTTTCAGGCTTGGGAAATGGATTTAAAAAACAGCGCAGACATAGATAAGCTGTTGATGAAAAAAAAAGATGATGCCGATTCGATTCCGGTGGGAGAAAAACTGGAAATAAAACAGTCACCCTTTCCCGAGTCCAATGATGTTCAAATTGACCTAATTCCTGCACGCACTCCGGTATTTCTGGGTATCGATATCGGATCCACAACAACAAAGTACGCCATTATTGATGAATACCGGAAGATTATTCACAAACAATACATTCCCACCCGCGGAAAGCCCATAGAAGTAACCCAGAATTTACTGGACGCGATTCAAAAAGAACTCGGAAATCAGATCGAAATTAAAGGCGTGGCCACAACCGGATCGGGAAGAAATGTGGTGGGCGATTTTATTACTGCAGATCTTATCATCGATGAGATTACCGCCCACGCGCGTGGCGCTGTAGAAATTGATTCAGAAGTGGATACGATCTTTGAGATCGGTGGCCAAGATTCCAAATACATCTCCATCTCAAATACCTATCCCCTGGATTTTGATATGAATAAAGTCTGTGCAGCCGGAACGGGAAGCTTTCTTCATGAGCTGGCAAATAAATACGGTATTAATATCGTTGGTGAATTTCAAGATATCGCGCTTTCATCGGAAAAGCCGGTAAAGCTGGCTGAACGGTGCACTGTTTTCATGGAATCGGACCTGGTATCTTATCATCAAAAGGGGTTTGCTAAAAATGACCTGATCGCCGGCCTTTGCTATGCGATTGTGCACAACTATTTAAATCGCGTTGTTGGTAAAAGAAAAATCGGACATCGTATTATGTTTTTGGGGGGACCGTCCCTCAACAAAGGCGTGGTGGCGGCTTTTGAAAATGTGCTGGGCCACGGTCTGATTGTCCCGAAACACAGAGAAGTACTCGGAGCGTACGGAGCTGCTATCAGTGTACAAGAAAAAATGTCTGTGGGTATTAAGGATAAAAGCATATTTAGAGGACTGTACAGCATCATTCATGATCGTATGGATTTTAAAGAAAAAGTGTGCCGTGCAGATCCGCAGTGCCATAATCAATGCAAATTGAAGATATACAATTTTGACGGCCGCCGGAGCGTATGGGGAGGTGAATGCGGCAGATATGAAGTCACAACATCAGAAAGAAAAAAGAAAGAAAACTATTTTGAGCTGAGGAAAGAGATTTGGGAACACCACCTGGAAAACGCTTGCGTCGAATTTAAAGGAGTTCCCATTCTGGAGGCGGATGGACGCCCCACCGTAGGAATGCAGCGGTCCCTCTATGGTCTCCACGGTGCAATCCTCTGGGCTCATTTCTTTGACTACCTCGGATTTCGTTTGGTGCTGACCCCACCCACCAATCAACAGGTTTCAATGCTCGGTATCGAAGCCATGGCGGCTGAGACCTGCTATCCGGTCAAGGTATCTCACGGACATGTCAAGGAATTGCTGGGTAAAACAAAATATCTATTCCTTCCCACTTTCATCGACATGCCGACACCCGAGCCTTCGGAAAGAGGGTTCTATTGTCCCCTGGTACAGAGCAACGCATACATGATACGATCTGCACTACCCGTGGATGAATCAAATCTGATCGATCCGTTAATCTATTTAAAACAGGATCCGGATACTCTGGCTATTCAGCTTTCGGAACAGATTCGCAAAAAGCTCAAGGTGACAAAAAAGAAGATAAACCAAGCATTGCATTATGGCCTTCAACAACAGCGATCATTTGTAAAATCCGTGTACTCCAGAGGAATGGAGATAATCGAAACGTTAGATCCGGAAGAACCGCTAATTGTTGTTACCGGACGCCCCTATAACCTTTATGATGATCGGCTGAACCTCCGTTTGGGTCAGAATCTTTCTAAAATAGGGGTTAAGGCTTTACCCATGGATTTTATCGATACCACCTCCGTAAGTTTGAAAGATTTCCCGTCCATGTACTGGGGGCTTGGCGCTCAGATATTAAGAACCGCAAAACGGGTAAAGGAATTCCCCAACTATTTCGGCCTTCATCTAACCAATTTCGGCTGCGGTGCAGACTCCTTCATAGAACACTTCTACAAGTATATCATGGGAAATAAGCCGTATCTGATCCTTGAATTGGATGAACACAGTGCAGTGGCAGGGGTTATGACACGGCTGGAGGCTTTTAAGAATGTCATTGATAATTCAATGACAAAAGCAGATGCCCGTCGTGATGAACCGCTTAAAGCAGTAAATTAGGAATCATATACCCAAAGAACCAGAAAATCGGATAAAGATGTTGCAAACCGAATCTCAAAAAGTGATCGACTTTCAATCCCTGAAGGATAATATCGGTCGATTCAATCTCAGCAGAAGTAATAAAACAATTCTGATACCTGAAATGAATCGAATCGGCAGCCACATGCTGGCAGCCACCTTCCGTGGATTCGGAATTCAAAGCGTGGTCATGGATACCTTCAAAGGACTCGAATTGGGCAAAGCATATACTTCCGGAAAGGAATGTTACCCCTGTCAGATCACAATCGGCGACATACTCTATTATCTCAAGCAGGAGCAAAAACGGCTGGGAGACCGTTTTAATGCAAACACCTACATCTACTTCATGCCGGAAGCAGGAGGCCCCTGCCGTTTCGGTATGTACAATAAGTATCAGCGAATCGTTTTGGATTCATTTCCGGATTTGAGAGCGGTGAAGATCGGTTCTCTGACAACAACCGACGGATATTCTCTCAATGGAATGGTTGATGATATGCAGGCCTCAAATTTAAGGAAAGCCGGTTACCTCTCTGTTGTGGTATCAGATATCCTCGACCGTCTGCTTTGGAGAATCAGACCCTATGAAAAAGAAAAGGGAATGGCGGACGATTTTATCGAAACATCCATGAGAGAAATGGAGAAGTGTTTCGAAACTTATGGTGTTTGCAAACAATTTGATAAAATACTTGATGTGCTCGAGCGCATTATTCAGAAATCCAAAGCCATCATGGATCCGGAAGTTCCCGAAAAACCCCTGATCGGAGTGGTCGGTGAAATCTATTTGCGGAGCCATGTTCATGCCAATCAGAATCTGCTCCGTGTTTTGGAAAACCACGGAGCAGAAATCGTCAATGCATCCATAGCGGAGTGGGTCAACTTTACCACCTATGAAAGATTGAGGGATGCAAAAACCGGTCTTCGATTCAGCCTCAAACAATTTCGCATTAACGATATCAAAGATCATTTGAAGAATATGGTTCACTTTGCAGGAGATCTCCTCTACCAACAGGCCAAACAAGGCCAAGTCTACAAGAGGGTGAAATCGATTCTTAACTTGGAAAAGGATCATAAGATAAAAGAACTCGAAAATGTGCTCAAGAAAAACAATCTTTTCTCTTTTGACGTAGGAACCGAAGCCTGCCTGAGCATTGCCGGCATATGGCAATACGCCAAAGATGGATTCAATGGGGTGGTAAACGTGTATCCGTTTACATGCATGCCGAGCACCATCACATCCGCCGTCATCAAACCGCTCATGAACGACCTGGGCGTTCCATATCTGGATACCCCCTACGACAGCAGCTTTCAACCGGGGCGGGAAGCAGCGATTCGAACTTTCATGTACCAGGCCTACCAGCATTTCAATCGGAACGGAAGACAACAACATCATTAATATGAAGAAGTGGTTAGCCATCCACCTGAGACGATGTTCTGGTTTCAGGTGTCAGGTGTCAGCCAGATGTTACTGACACCTGAAACCCTCAAATGATTTAAATCATTGCAATTGCTTCCATGACTCATAAAATCACTGGAGCGAACTGCATAACCAGGTAACCAGATTTACCTAAATAAAATCCAATATTCTGCCGATATGAGATATATCAGAAAAGAAAAGGATGGTTGCATGACCGAGGATATTAAAAAGGGGTTTATAAGTCGGGCCATTACCGGAATATCATCCATGACGCTGCTGGCGTATCTTCTACTGTTTTCGCTCTTCTTGTTCCCACGACTGGTGATCTGTCTTCTTGCTGTTGCTACTGTTCCGATTCTATTCCGATATCTCCCCAAGTACAGGCAAGCCTCTCAAAACGAGTCTTAGAATTTGATTTTCCTTTTTTCTATCATCAGGAAGTTTCAAATATCTTCGCTCCGACAAAAGGGCCTAATTTTTTCTTCCCCACCGGTTTGTTATTTTAAATAAAGCTTTAATTTCTCATAAAACCTTGATAATTTTTGTCAAACAACAGGTGGAGGAGGTGGAAAAATATGCCGAGATCCACGATTATCGGAGTAATGGGCGGAGGGACAGCATCGTCCCATGATTTGGAAAACGCCTATCAACTGGGTGGTCTAATCGCTCAAAACGGCTGGGTGCTTCTCAACGGGGGGCGACGTGCCGGAATTATGGAAGCATCTGCCAAAGGGGCAAAAAGCCTGGGGGGATTAACGGTGGGAATCCTTCCTGGTGAAAGCCGTCGGGGCACTTCAGCATTCATTGATATCCCTGTTCTCACCGGAATGGGGAATGCGAGGAACTGCATCAACGTCCTTTCAAGCGATGTTGTGGTGGCCTGCCCCGGCGGTGCCGGAACCCTTTCTGAAATTGCACTAGCACTCAAATCGAGACGACCGGTAATTCTTTTGAATTTCAATACCGGAAACGCTTTTGACGCATATAGGGAACAGGGGTTGCTCCATCACGCCACAACACCGGAAGAGGTGGTTGAACTCATCAAGAAGTTGTTAACGCGTGATGCGCTTTGAGCTTTCAGCTTTGAGCTTTCAGCTTTCAGCTTTTATTGGATCTTACTCGGATTGGAACAATTGAAAAACTGCATCTGCCAACTGAAGATCTTCGGGTGTGGTAATTTTGATGTTAAATCGGCTTCCTTCAATGATATCGACCTTATATCCTAATCGCTCCACGAGCAGGGCATCGTCTGTTCCCCGGATCCCGTCAATCCTGGCTTTATCATGAGCTTCTTTGATGATGGCATATTGAAAGGCCTGGGGGGTTTGGGCCGTCCATAAGGTGTTCCGGTCCAGGGTTTCCTCAATAAAACCTTCTGAGTTCACCCTTTTCATTGTATCGGATACCGGCATTCCGAGTATGCAGGCGCCCTTGACAGCTGCGGTTTTCACGCATGCCGCCAGCACGTCGACATTAACAAACGGCCTGACACCGTCATGAATTACTGCAATGCCATGGGGATCTCTCATGGCCGAAAGCCCGTTGTATACGGAATCTTGTCTTTCCGGACCACCGGCAACAAGTTCCAGTTTTTTTCTCACATCGACTGACGTGAGGATTTGTTTGCGGCAGTAGTCAAAATCCTGCTCCGGAATCACCAAAAGGATATCATCGATGATCTCACACGAATCAAAAGCTTTGAGCGTATGGCTGATAATTGGTAGCCCTTTCATAGGTATATATTGCTTCCGATCCTTTTGATTCATGCGGATGCCTTTTCCGGCGGCAACGATAATCCCTGTGTTCATGTATATCGAACCTATTTATAATTTACGATTAATATGACCGGTTCAATAACCCAAAAGAGGGCTATACCTTTGGGGAGCTATTAATTCCGGGTAATTTCAGAGTATTGGAGTACCGGAGTGATGGAGTAATGACTCAAAGACCGATTTTTCTTGTACAGCACTCCTATACTCCATGACTCCAATACTCCAACTGCATAATTTAACCATACCTATCTCTATAATCAGGTTGACTTGGACTCTATGTTACCGCAAGTACGTTAATTCCTTGGGCAGCGGAACCCCTTTACCCATGCTGTCTTCACCATAGTTGACACCTGAGAGAATTTCGATATCCTTCAGCGCACGGGTATCCCCTTCGAAGACAACCTGATTAATGTTCTCCTTTTGAATCTTTCCTCCGGCCCATTGGATGTCTAGCACACTGCTGGCGTCAAACCGGTCTTTCCCCATGACCAATTCCACCTGACCCCCGTAATACTGAACAATTTTAGCCAGCAGCAGGCTCGGCCTAGCATGAAAACCGAGTTTTACCGGCACTCCGACAGATATGGAACCCCGTTCGATATTCTCGTTGAGTATATTTCGGGCCAACTCCTTTCCGGTGTTTAAATAATGGCAAACGTAGAACAGTCCATAATTAATGGTCCGATCCAACAACGCTTTTGGATCGATCAATAAGGATAAACGCTTCTGCACGGTTTTATAGATGTTCTTGTAACCGGCTTCATGGAGGTGGCGTTCATAGAAATGGAGCAGCCGCCCCATGATCTGTAGCAGATGAAATACGACGGAAAAGTATCCCCGGAGTTGTTTGAGTTCTCGATTCCCAAACCGGTATCCACCGTGTATCACATACGTGTCGAAAGATGACTGAAGATTGTGCACCACCATTTCAAACCGGCGGACTTCAACTTCGTTGATGACTTGCGGCACGATGGAAAGAATTTCTTTAGCATCGTAAGGGTCATAAAACCTGAATTGATCAAAATTTCCGGCGATGCTCAAAAATTCACTGGCAATTTTTACAATGCTTTTTTTCTGAAGGTCCTTGTTATCGTCAACGATGTCAGCCTTCAGCATCTCGGTGGTTGTGATACCCGGAAAACCGCTGGAATCAAAATCTTCATCGGGTATCGATATCTTAAGCCGCTTTGCTTCCTTGATGATGACCGGTGCCAGCTTCATCAATGCCTTTTTCAACAATTCGTGGGTGGCATTTCCTTCCCTTTCAAAATCTGTGGTATCTCCGAGTTCATAAAAATCGAGTCTCGTGGTGATGTGGCGTTGAGAGTATCCGCCTAAACTCAGATGCCGTATGGCTGCGGACAATTCCCTGTAAAAATACCAGTTTTTATTGTTCTTTGCCCCGTGGAAATCGAGAAAGTCTTCAAGCAACTGGGACGATGAAATGAAGGTGGTGTAAAGCTTCTTTGAAAAAACATGTTCAGGTGTGTCTGCGTTCAAAATATATTTGCAGCATTTCAGGTAGTCATGGGAAAATATTCTTACCCGTTCGGAAAAAGAAATATCGCATGTGGCCGGTGCGGCTTCCATAATCTCAAATCTCTTACGAAAAAACGGTCAGAGCCGTCCATAAGCCGAATTCTGTCCCCGGGTCGAGTTACCCCGAACCGGGTAACGATCATTCATCTGTGGATGCCGGTTGCCCGGCACCTCTTGCGACCTACCCTGGAGCTCGAACGGGCCGCCCTCAAACGCTCCTCTATTCGGTCTTGCACCGGGTGGGGTTTACATAGCTTCTCCGGTCACCCGAAGAACTGGTGCGCTCTTACCGCACCGTTTCACCCTTACCCTGAAGATATCTCCCCTTTTCAGGGAAGACACTCCAAGGCGGTATACTTTCTGTTGCACTTTCCTTCACGTCGCCGTGACTCCACGTTATGGAGCACCCTGCCCTGCGGTGTTCGGACTTTCCTCCGGATCATGAATTGATCCAGCGATCGTTTGGACGACTCTAACCGCTATCTATGTTTTAATGGTGTTTTTCCTCCGGCATCTACCTAATCCGGACAAGCCGGAAAAGTTACAAGTGAACTAAAGTTTGAAGTGCCTAAAGTTAAGGTAT
>DUZK01000053.1 GCA_013349495.1 Deltaproteobacteria bacterium | reverse complement strand
TGTTTTTGGTATCGAAAATCTGATGAACCGGGTCGACAACGGCGATGCGATTACCGTAGATGCAGATCATCAAGCGGTTTATGAAGGTATCGTCGATATTCGATCATCCGATGCCGAAAGGCGGAGAAACCTGATGGCCGGCAGCCCTGTTTACAACACGTTGAGTGCAGTGAGCCGGTATATTGTACCGCTAAACCTTATCGATCCGGACGCCCCGCAGTTTCATCCGAACAATTGCTCCACGCTTCATGACATCACCCGGTTTATCCACGAAAAATCCGTGCAGGAGGTGTTTGATTTTGGAAAGGCCCATGATTTCTCGGAACGCTCCAGCAAGCAGCTTGTGGTGGATGTTCCCATGCAATGGTGGGTGCTGAATCTGGATGACGGTTTCAAAGAGGAGGAGGAAGGCCGGTATATTCACCTGGACAACATCGTATCGATACCCATGCTGGCCCTTTGGGAGGGGATTACCGCTTTCCCATGGGAAGGCCCTCCGCCCATCGACGGGAAAGGGTTGATGTCGGTCATGTTCCAGGCGACCACCAATCCTGCGCTGACCACCGGGGTCCGGTCCCAGTATGCAGACCGGAATTATTTCATGATCTCCAAACACTACTGCAATTTGATGTCTCGACTCGGTTTCCATTTTTCAACGGTTGAAAGCATGGTGAGCGATCGTGCACGCGAAAACTATATCAGTTTTCAGTTCAAAGGCGGTGCTGCAGACTATGACAGGAGACTCAAACGGGTTCATTTTGTCGGGAAGATATTGGAAGAGTTGCGGTTCGTTGTGGCGGTCAAGGAAGACACCCTGGTTGCCAGGATCGAGAATTACGGGTTGGACGACATGATAACGCACCTGAAAATGCTTGGATATCTGACCATCCATACCCGTCAGCTGGACATGATCATGTCCAATCCGGCATCGGTGAATTATTATCAATCCAAAATCAAAGGGGACATCGAACAGATACTCGCGGCGTCCGCTTAAAAGGTGACGCATGATGCATTATGCGTTAACAGAAAAATATTCCCGGCGAGATCTGGTCCGACAGAGGATCCAAAATGCACGTTACCGCATCTCTGGACTTGCCCGGAGCGCTTCTGTATCTGCATGGCTTCAACTTCAAAAAATGATACAGACCGCCATAGAAGTCATGCCTCTGTGATTTAGGTGGCGCCTTGATCAATCATGGCGTTAGCCACTCTTTTAAACCCTGCGATATTTGCACCGTTGACATAATTTTCTGGAGTACCATATTCCTCAGCCGTTTCCACACAGCGTCGATGAATGTCAGTCATCACTTGACGCAATCTTCGATCCACTTCTTCACTTGTCCATTTCATTTTGGTGCTGTTTTGAACCATCTCAAGCCCCGAGCAAGCCACCCCGCCGGCATTTGATGCTTTTCCGGGTGAATATAAAATTTTACTTGATATAATCAGATCCGCAGCCTTTTGTTTTAACGGCATGTTGGAGCCTTCCGTTACACACAAACATCCATTTCGAATAAGCTCCCTAACGTCGTTTTCATCCATTTCGTTTTCGCAGGCGCAAGGAAAGGCGATATCACATTTTACACCCCACGGTCTCTTGTCAGGAAAAAAATCAACTTTGAATTTTTCCGCATAATCTTGAACCCTATCATTCCCGCTTATCCGCATCTTCAGCATAAACTTTGTCTTTTCGTCGCTGACGCCATCTTTGTCATAAATAAATCCATCCGGTCCTGAAAGCGTTACAACTTTTCCACCCATTTCAGTCACCTTCTTTACAACTCCCCAGGCAACATTTCCGAATCCGGATACTGCGGCGATTTTTCCATCAATACTTTCCCCCCTCGTTTTAAACATTTCCTCCGCAAAGTAGGCCGCACCATAACCGGTTGCTTCCTGCCGCATAAGGGAGCCGCCCCAATCCAACCCCTTGCCCGTGAGCACGCCCTCAAAAACATTTTTAAGTCTTTTATACTGGCCAAAGAGATAACCTATTTCCCGCGTACCCACCCCAATATCACCCGCCGGAACATCTGTATTCGGTCCGATATGGTTATACAAACCGATCATGAAGCTTTGGCAAAAATTTTCAATCTCGTTATCGGATTTTCCTCTGGGGTTAAAATCGCTGCCCCCTTTGCCGCCGCCTAACGGCAAACCCGTCAAAGCATTTTTAAAGATTTGTTCAAACCCGAGGAATTTTAGAATGCTCAGGGTTACAGAGGAATGAAACCGCAGTCCCCCCTTATACGGCCCTAAAGCACTGTTAAACCCTATCCGATACCCTGTGTTTACTTGGATATGCCCGCTGTCATCTTTCCAGGGAACCCTGAAGATATAAGTTCGTTCAGGCTCTATGATCCTTTCTAAAATCTTCTCTTCTCGGTAAATGGGTTCCCGCTCAATTATAGGACCCAAAGAAAGAAGCACTTCATGAACAGCCTGGATGAATTCTATCTCCCATCCATTCTTTTCTGTAACGGCTTCCAAAACATCTCTCACATAAGAATTAACATAACGCATAATCCCAATTATCCTCTTTGATTAAAAATTTGAGTGCGCTAACAATTTTATAAATTGCCCGCCTTTTTAAAGTGGCTAGCAGTACTCCTCACAGTGCCACACACCCCCCGCCGGAACCGGAAACATACATGATTCTCGACTTTCACAATTTATACAGAGCCCCCTTGATCTTTCCGGTATTTTCTCATCATTACAGCCACCGTTCACACTGGGCGCCCCTGAGGATTTTCTAAAAATATCTTCATTTATAGATGGCGGATCGACGTCAAATTCTTCTTTTGATGGTGGGTAGTCCTCAAACTCTTCACAATACAAAACCGGTGTCTGTACCCGTAGACTATTCTGAAAGGATAAGCAGCTAGGTCGATGATTACAGGTAATACAAATTCCCCAATATTTGTTTACAAAATCCATCACGATTCTCCTAAACACTTATGTGTATCTTTAGCACCCTCATTTTCATTGCTGCGACAGTTTAAATCCAATTCATGGATGAGCAACATATATGCCAGAAGGTGGAGACCCGTGAGAGGCCATCTTACGGATATGCAAAAATTTATTTAGAAGAATCAATAGGTTGAAAGCGCTCGCAGTGAGTTAAAAGCCCGGATCTTATTTTGGATTTGAAAAAATGACCTGTAAGTTGTGGTGGGATTTATCTTTTTAGTTGAAAAATTAGGTGCGAAGAGCGGTTCGTTTCGCCCCAGCGGGGCGAAATTACCCGTTTTCCGGTGTGTTTACCGGTTTTATTCTTTTTAATTTCTCACGAAGGGTTTTCCGATCAACACCGAGAATTTCCGAAGCTTTTGTCTTGTTTCCGTTTACACTCACCAGTACATTGCGTATATGCTCAGCCTCAACTTCAGCCAGCGTCCGGTTTATTTCCATTTTCCGATTAACAGAAAATTTCATCGAAACCGGCAAATCCGCCACTTCAATAAGATCATTGTCTTTTATAACAACCAGCCGCTGAATTAAATTTTCAAGTTCTCTGACATTTCCCTGCCAATGATATTTTACTAAAACCCTCAAGGCGTCATCTGAAAAGCGGGGCACCGATCGGTTCAGCTCTGTTGGAAACTTTTCGAGAAAATAATTAATCAGGAGTAAAATATCATTTGTACGTTCACGTAACGGCGGAATGAGGATATTTATAACATTTAAACGATAATAGAGATCTTCTCGGAAAAATCCTTTGGTGACCAAACTCAACAGATCTTTGTTTGTGGCCGCAATTATCCTTGTATCAACCGTGAAGGCTCGGCTTGAACCAACCATGTATATGGTTTTATCTTCCATCACGCGAAGAAGTTTTCCCTGCAGGTTTAGGCTTGCATCGCCTATTTCATCAAAAAATAACGTCCCCCCGTTTGCGATTTGAAAAAAACCGGCGCGTGAATCTCTAGCTCCGGTAAAAGCTCCTTTTACATGACCGAAAAGCTCACTTTCGATTAGGTTATCGTGAATTGCAGTGCAATTGACCGGAACAAATGGAGCAGAACGACGTTCGCTGGCGTAATGCACCGCGCGGGCCACCAGCTCCTTTCCGGTTCCGCTTTCACCTGAAATAAGAACATTCGCCTTAGTTGATGCCGCTTTTTTAATCAGCTTAAAAACATTTTGCATTTCTGCAGATTCGCCAATAATCCCATAGGATTCGACCCTGAACTTTTTTGATTGATAGGTGCGTTTACGAATCATTTTCTCTTCTATTCGCTCAACGGCTGTTAATAACTCCTTGTCCGTAAAAGGTTTAATCAAGTATTCCTCAGCGCCCTTTTTCACTGCATCCACGGCCCCGTCAATGGAGGGGTAGCCGGTTATCATCATTATTTCAACATCTTCTAAATTCTCTCTCACATGCCTGATCAAATCCAGGCCGCTGATTTTTGGCATCTTAAAGTCGGTGATGACCAGATCGATCGGATTTGCCTCCAAAAAATTTAAGGCTTCCTCCGCGGTTGAAGCAGTAAAGACTTGATAACCTTCAATAGATAGGTTCCTTTGAACCACCTCCAGCGTATACAAGGAATCATCCACGACCAGTATCTTGAATTGCTCGTTCAATTTTTTTTGTTTCACATTATTCCTCTTTGTTTGTTGAGTTTGCGGGAAATTTAATCTCAAACCTTGTACCCTGCCCTATATGGCTGTGGACATCAATTTCCCCTCCATGGGCTACGATAATACCATGGACGACGGACAGACCCAGGCCGGTTCCCTGGTCTACATCCTTTGTCGTGAAAAAAGGCAAAAATATTTGTTTAATGGTCTCTTGGTCCATACCAATTCCAGTATCCTGCACAGTGAAAACGACATGTTCATTTTCGGCTAAGGTCTTTATCGTCAAAGTTCCCCCTTTCGGCATTGCTTGAACAGCATTGATCGCAAGATTAACCAACACCTGGGTTAACTGGGAAGGATCAGCTGTAATTTCCAAAACACTCTGATCCAGCTCCCGTATAAATTCAACCTCAGTTGTTGCGAAACGGGGTTCTATAAAAGATAACGCGTCCTCAATGAGCGTATTTAAGTTCACCCTTTTTTTCTTAGAGGGCATCTGACGACTAAACAGCATGAGTTTCTTTATAATCTCTCTTGCATGGAGGGCAGATTGGATGATGTTTTTTATATCCTTATAAACCTGTTCAGGGAGGTCGGAATTCTTATCGGCAAGCTGGGCAAAGCCAAGGATATTGCCAAGCGGTTCATTTAATTCATGCGCTACGCCCGCAGTCAATTGACCGACCTTTGCCAAACGGTCCGCGTGCCTGAGTTGGCCCTCCAATTCCAACCTTTTATCGTCTGCTTCTCTTTTTTCTATAATCAAAGCAAGTTGCCGGGCGATCGTCTTTAAAAGATTATGTTCTTCCTTGAGAAAAGAAATGGTTTTATCAGTTGATTTTTCTTTCTCTTCCGAATACACAACCTTGACCTTTCCTCGTTTTTTCCCTTGTACGAATACTTTTTCAGATAGCTTGTGTTTTGATTGTTCGTATCCGGCCGTACAGTACAATTGCCTGTCCAGATGTATAGCGGCCGAAGCGATTTCAGGATATTGAAATGCCGGAGGGATAAGAGCTGTAACGGACTGGAGTATTTCTTGCAATGTCACATCAGGATGCTCGACAACTTTTGCCATTCCGTAAAGGCAGGTTAATTCCTTGTTTCTCTCAATTAACTCGAATCTTTCTTTTTTCAATTCGCTCTCGGTTTTGATACGTTCAGAAACATCATATCCCACTGCCAGAACCCCGATGACATTGTCAGCGGAATCTTGATAAATTTTATGGTTCCATTCAATAAAAATTTCGTTTTTATTCTTCTTTAGAATTCTATTAACATACTGTGGCGTTTTCCCCCTGATAATCATATTGCGGAAATATTCATATGAAGATTTTCTTTCTTCATGGGAAATAAAAATATCAAACCAATTCTTACCCTTTATTTCTGAAATTGAATATCCGGTAATATCTCGAGCATTAGGTGTAATATCAATTATTTTTCCATCTGGATCAAGCGCCAAGACCATTGTGGAGCTCGTTTCAATGACGGCATCACAAAAATCGGCTATTTTGTGAAATTTCATTTTTACCTCGTAAAAAAGTATTTCTTTATGGGAAATAATGAGGCTGGAAGCATAGAGACTACCTTCATGTGGAAATCATCGATCATGGAGTTATGCCCGGAGTCCGGCCGACCCAATGCAATAGGAAACCAGACTCCGGGCGTCACCCTCATCGGGTGAACTCTAATCAAGGGACAAAGTGCAAAAAAAATTGTTGGTGAACCTGGAAAATCAGAAGCGTTTTGAGGTAGAATCCGGGTTCGCCGTTTCACCCCGGCAGGGTGAAACTGAATCCATTTTATAATCGATGATGCGGTTGTTGCAAGATCATTCTCATTTTCGTTTATTCTCGGACATTCGGCTTCTTACCCATTAGTCACTTCACCTTCCGGGTTTATTATGATTGTGCGGTTCGCACGATCCGCTAACGCTTTAGAAAGCTCGTAAGTTTGTAGCCAGTCGTTTATCTCCTCAGTATTTCGGTTGAAGAAAAATGCTCTGTTAATGATCGTGCAATAATTTTCCGCCGTACAGAATACTTGAAATTTTGGCGCCATTCGATCGTAATCATAACCGACTCTGATGTTACATTCTGGAAATTCATCTTCAAAGTATTTATGAACGACACTGATTTTCTCTTGGTCTATTTCAGCCATGCGCGTCCCCTTTCAAAACAAGATTAGCCGCGCAACCCATTCTTTCTGCCTTTTGATTCGGCGGATTGCAGTTGTCAGGCTCTATTTCATCACCCCAGCTAACAGCGCCCGATCAGAAGCGTTGTTCACTCCTGACTTTCTTGATAATTCTCTCTCTTGATAATAATGAACCTATGCAATAGAGCACACACAGCTATGCATATGAGTAGAATCAATGCCAAGTAAACAGCGCCCAGAAATGCCTGACTAAATGTCCAGATGCACTCTATGATATGATTTCCAAGGTTAACCATATTACTACTTTCATTGTGTATGATACCGTTGCTGCTTTCATTCAGTTTCGCAGAAAGCTCTTAACCCGCCGGATCCTTCTATTTCAGACACCATTCTCATTCACCGTTTGGAAGATATTTTAAAAAATTGGTAATTCGCGGTAGCATTGTGTTTTTCTTCTACAGAAATCCGTTTGTCGATCTCGCCTTTCCTGCGCCGAATAATATAATCAGTATTAATTTTAGTGGGCTTCGGACTTTTCTCTGCTTGGTATTGTTTGCTGAGTTTAAGCATTTCTCGAAGTTTTATTTCTAACGCCTTTACTTTCGATATCTCCATTCAAATCTCCAATTTGTCTATTTCACAAAACATCAATACCTCTTTGCCATTCTGAATAAGAGATTTGTTTCATATCCTTTAAACCACATTCAGGAATCCAACCAATGTAGGGGCTCGTAATATAACACTGCTGCCCTGAATAGGGACCCTCGGCAGCTCGCCATCCCTTAAATAATAATAACTTTTTGCCTATCAATTTTTCAACTTCAAGATTTGATAGTTTTACATTTTGGGGTTGGAAAGTAGGATCATAATACATCCATTATCTCCTTTCGGATTTCTTCGTATTTAATACGTGAAATGTTTACCAGATTTTTCAAATCACTTTCAGGTGCATAGTTGATAAAAGGGGTCGCCGTGTAGTAATGCCGCCCTTTATTCGGTCCTTTGGTCTCTTGCCACCCGTATTGAAGAGGGATTTCCTTTCCCACAAACTTTCTTATTTCAGATTTTAGGCCTTTTATCTGGGATGGTTGGTATATCCCTGCGTAAAACATAGAAAACTCCTATAGGCAAACTGCATAAGGAAATGAGATCCTGTCTAAATACAAGGTGTTGATCGGAGCAATTATATAATGCTTGAATAATTCGGCTGCTGTCCTAGGATACCAAACGAAAATCTACCACAGACCGGGTACTCGGATTAATGAGTACAGCTCTCGCCGAACCCGCCGTTTTTAAACATAATCCTGGGGAAACACCTATTAGTGCCAGCAAATTGTGTGCCACAGGAGAAAGTGGCTTTTTTCTCTAAAGAAATCGGCAGGAAAATTATTCGAGTTACACTTGACTTTTTTTCTCTGATTTCTCTATAAAGCCGACAGTTGATAAAAATATCCTTTAGATAGACACCACGATAGAGGTTCGGATGATGTGGAAGGGCTTGACCCTGCGTGGCCGGATTTATACAATCTTAACAGCGCTCGTTATTATCACTCTAATGGGCGGTCTGGTCATGATCTGGTACACTTATCGAATGGAAGGGCTCCTGACTTCCATTATTGATAAAAATCTGGCAGCATATCAGGCGGCAGAAGGATTAGAGGCTGCCCTTGTGAATCAAAAAGGGTTTGTTTCATATTATTATCTGGACGGTAATCCCGATTGGCTGCGGCAGCTGGGCCAATACCGGCAGGTGTTCAAGGAGCGACTCGAAACCGCCCGGCAGATTTCAAAAACCGATGCCGAACTAAAGATTATCGATCAGATTCATTTCGCCTATGAATCCTATGTGGCGGACAAGGACCGCGTCATTGTCTACTACCGGGATGGAAAGCGTGACATCGGCGCCGGTCTGCATCAGCAGGTCCGGCGTCGATTTTTTGAAATCCTCAATGCGTGCGAAGCATTAAAAAACATCCACACGGACCGCATCTCCCATTCGCGCCAGGTCAGCCATCGCCAGGCCCGGCATCTGAGATATATCGCTGTTTTTGCGCTGGTGACGGCTTTCGGGCTGGCCGTGGTGCTGGCCGGCGTCCTTGTTTTACAGATACTCGGCCCGATTCGCCGATTGTCTGAAGAGACCGATCGACGCGGACATCCCGTGCATTCCGTCGATGAAATCAAAACGCTCAGGCAGCGGGTGGAAGGACTGCTTGAAGATGTGGACCACACCCAGTCGGAGTTGGAACGCAGCCGCGAACACCTCCTTCAGGCAGAAAAAATGGCCATGGTCGGAAAACTGGCTGCCGGTATGGCGCACAGCATTCGAAACCCGTTTACTTCGGTGAAAATGCGCCTGTTTTCCTTAAGTCGTGGCCTTGATTTGAATGAAACGCAAAAAGACGATTTTAATGTCATCGCTGAAGAAATCCGACACATCGACCAGATTGTTCAAAATTTCCTCGAATTTTCAAGACCCCCGAAACTCAATATGCAGACGATATGTCTTTCTACGGTGGTGGACAATGCATTGCAGTTGCTGGAGCATCGATTAAAATCCTACGACGTTGATATCATAGTAAGTCGAAACCAATTCATGCCCTTAGTTGAAGCTGATCCGGAACAGTTGAAAGAAGTGCTGGTCAACATCATCGTGAATGCCTGCGAGGCAATGCCAACAGGAGGGACGGTGACCATAGAAGAAGAGGTCATTACTGAACGGCATGGGCAAACCGCCATAGTTCGCATTTGTGACACAGGCCCCGGAATTCCCGAATCGATCCGAGAAAGGGTTTTTCAACCTTTTTTTACCACCAAAGATGAAGGAACAGGCCTCGGCCTCAGTATCGCCAGCCGAATCATTGAAGAACACGGAGGACGGCTGAATGCAACCGCCGAAGACGGCAAGGGGGGTTCATTTGTCATTGCACTGCCAAAAAAGGAAAACACGTCATGAGCACCATATGGATCATCGACGACGATGATCAGTTGCGAATAAGTTTCCAAAGGCTTCTCACTGAAGAGGGGTATCATGTGGAAAGTGCCGCATCAGGCGAGTCGTGTCTAAAGATGATACAAAAGAAGCTTCCGGATCTGATTATCCTTGACGTACGGTTGCCGGGGATTAACGGCTTAGAAACGTTTAAGGAGATACACAAAATCGATCCAAAGCTTCCGGCAATCATCATGACCGCATACGGCACCACAGAGACGGCCATTGAAGCAACTAAACTGGGGGCATTCGATTATATTCTGAAGCCGTTTGAAATCCCTGATATGCTCGTTCTTATTGAACAGGCGATTGAAGCCGGTCGGTTTATGCGGTCTCCGGTGGGGTTGAACACCCCCCCTGATAAAGCCGCACAGGATGCCATCATCGGCAGGAGCGGCGCCATGCAGGAGGTTTATAAGGCGATCGGGCGAGTTTCCTCAACAGGCGCAACGATATTGATTCGGGGCGAATCCGGGACGGGGAAAGAACTGGCAGCCCGGGCCATCTATCAACACAGTCCGAGAGTGAACAAACCGTTTCTTGTGATCAATTGCGTTGCCATTCCGGAAACCTTGCTGGAAAGTGAACTGTTCGGTTATGAAAAGGGGGCCTTCACCGGCGCTACCCATCGGCGTGTGGGGAAAATCGAACAAGCAAATCGCGGAACCATATTTTTAGACGAAATCGGAGACATGCCGTTCAGCCTTCAGGCCAAGATACTGAGGCTGCTCCAGGAAAAAAGCATTGAACGCTTAGGTGGCCGGGAAATGATTCCCGTGGATGTTCGAATTATTGCTGTAACCAACCGGGACCTGGAAGCGGCGATTGAAGAAGGCCGGTTCCGCGAAGATCTCTATTACCGCCTCAAGGTTATTACTATCTGGCTTCCCCCCCTGTCCGAACGACCGGACGATATTCCACTTCTTGCAGAATATTTCCTTGCCCGGCATTCAGCCGATGCGGGAATCGATAACCCCGGGATTGCGGAAGAGACCTTGACACGACTCACCCGTTATCCCTGGCCCGGCAATGTTCGAGAGCTTTCCAATACCCTTCAGAAGGCATTAATATTCAATCGGGGGGCTCCCCTAACCCCGGAAGAAATCGATCAGGTTATTATTAAGAAGCAACCTGCCAAGGGCGAAGATGAGAACAGCGGGGATGATATTTTAAAGGAATGGATACACCGGGAATTGACCCTTCATGCCAGGGAAAATATGTTTGATGCCTGTACGGATCGATTTGCCGGCTTGATCATCAGTCAAGCGTTGAATCTCACGGGCGGCAACCGTTCCCGTGCAGCCAAACTTCTGGGTCTCTCCCGACCCACTTTGCACTCGAAGATAGAAAAATACGGCCTCAAACTTGAGACTTCCATCAAAGAAGACAAGCTGAAATATCGTCCATTCGATTAGCCCGACCGGATGAGCAGCAGAGGCCGGTCGACACGATGCAGAATACCGGCTGCCACACTGCCGTAAAACACCCTGGATAATCCGCCTCGGCCATGGCTGGCTAGGGCGATGAGGTCTGCGCTCTCGCGTTCAGCAGCGTTAATGATTGCCTCTACCACAGGGCCATGGGCAGTGAGGGTTCGGGCTTCGATGCCTTTCTTGCGAAACTCCCCTTTGAGACCCTCTAGATAAACTTCAACCTGCTCCGCCTTCTCATCGAATTGGTCTTGCTCAACGTAAATATATTCAGGTCCCACGAAATTCAGGGTTTGTTCGATCACCTGCAGGAAAAGCACCTTTGCGTTGTATCGCCGCGCTGCTTCTTCCAGGTGAGGCAAGATTGCCTCCGCTCGTTTCGATCCATCTAATGGTGCCAAAATGGTTTTGTACATAATCGCCTCCTCTCCACTGAGTTATACGTGCAAAATCGTTTTTATTCTTATTTAAGAGCACAAAGCATGCCATTGCTTATCCTTGGAATTCGGGCTTCCAGGTCCAGGTTTCGGGTTTCAGGAAGTCATCTTCTTTTACACTCTGTAAAAAATTTAAACACCCACCACCCCTGGATGTCATTGCCTATAAGGCGGCATATTTAAAAATAGGTTAAATTTCAGGTTGTTAACCTCTTCTGGCTCTAAACGGCACCCTTGGCACACCCCTTGCGTTTATGCATGTATAGGCCGGATTGAAGAACCGAAAAATCCGCCCTGAACCCTATTGCATTGGAAAGGAGGTATTGCCATGTTAGTAAAGGATTGGATGAGCCGGCCGGTGGTTACCGTAGACGAAAATAACTCCATGCAGACCGCAACCATTTTGTTGAAAAAGCATGAAATTCGAATGCTTCCGGTCATGAAAAACAACAAACTTACCGGGATCATCACAGATCGGGATCTGAAAAAAGCTTCGGCTTCCGAAGCCACCACTTTGGAAATTCACGAACTCCTGTATCTCCTTACAAAAATCAAAGTTAAGGATATTATGACCAAAGATCCCATAACCATACCGGTTGATTATACTGTCGAGGAAACTGCAGAACTGTTGTTAAAACATAAAATCAGCGGGGCGCCTGTGCTAGATAAAGAGAGCGCGGTTGTGGGCGTAATTACACAAACCGATCTTTTTCGGGTGATCGTCTCTTTGACCGGAGTAGGGAAAAAGGGCATCCAGTTCGGTTTCAAACTGGAAGACCGACCGGGTTCCATCAAAGAGGTTGCTGATGTGATTCGCGAATACGGGGGTAAAATGGTTAGCATACTCACTTCATACGATGGTGCGCCGGAAGGATACCGTTGGGCGTATATCCGTATGCACGAAATTGACCGTTCGAGAATTGAAAATCTCAAACAAGACTTGTTAGAAAAAGCACCTTTGCTTTATATGGTAGATCACCGTGAAGATCGAAGAGAAATCTATTGAAGAAGGGTTCGAATCAAACGGATACCCGCATCGGGTTATTACCGAAGACGGCGTCGAAGTATTTATCCGCCCCGTTCGTCCGGATGATGCCGATATGCTGCGGGCGCTTTTCAAATCACTTTCTCCCCAAAGCATCTATTTTCGCTTTTTTGCCCCGATTAAGGATTTTCCGGATCATATCCTGGAAAGGTTTGTAAGGATCAATGAAGACTATGAAATCGCATTAACCGCCCTCGATCAATGCGGAAAGATGCTCGGCATGGCATGTGTCGTCATTTTGAAGGACCGAATTCATGCTGAATTCGGCATTCTTGTTGGAGATGCCTGGCAGGGTAAGGGGGTCGGGGCGGAGTTGCTGTTGCGATGTCTGATTTTAGCAAAAAGGAAGCAAGTCCATGTTGTTTGGGGAAAGGTCTTGCCGGAAAACACAAAGATGCTGGCCCTGGGACAAAAATTAGGGTTCACTAAAAAACGGGCTTCAGACGCTAACGAGTATGAATTGACCATCGATCTACGATCGCTTCACGTGTGAAAGGTCTTGGAAATTCCATTACCTCTTTGACCCATAAATCATATTCAATTGTTTTATCGAATAACCCGGTTTTGGTTTAGAAAGTGCTTCCGAAATTAATACTCTTTCGGCATTTGATTGAGTTGAGCCAGGGTAAAAACCGGACCGTCTTTGCAGACAAACGCTTTTCCGATATTGCACCGGCCGCACATCCCGATGCCGCACTTCATGCGGTTTTCCAACGACATGATGATATGATCCGAATCGTATCCCAGATTGTCTAAAACCGGTTGCGTGAACTTGATCATGATCGGCGGCCCGCAGACAATGGCATAGGTGTCCGCATTTCCCGGCGGCGCTTTCTGCTCGGTGATGGTCGGCACAAAACCGGTGTTGTATTTCCAGTCCGGATCATCGGTGGCATCCACCGTGATATGGACGTGAATATCATCCCGTTTTTCCCAAGCCTGGATTTCCTCCTTGTAAAGCAGCATCCCCGGCGAACGGGCCCCGTAAATGACGTGGATATCTTTAAATCGCCCCCGATTTGCAGGATCCAGCATAAGCACAATGGAAGAACGAAGGGTCGTAAAGGCAAACCCGCCGCCGATGATCACGATATGTTTACCCTCCATGCCATCCCAGGGAAAACAGTTTCCCAGGGGCCCCCGCACTCCCATGAGGTCACCCGGCTTCATGGCATGTAGATAGGACGAAACCAACCCCACCTTGTTGACGGTAAACATGATAAAGCCCTTTTCGGTGGGAGAGGAGGCGATGCCGATGGGTATCTCTCCCTTTCCGGTGACGGACAGCTCTGCGAATTGACCGGAGGTGTATGAAAACCTTTCTTCATCCTCTGGATTCAAGAACACAAATTTAAACGTCTTTAGATTCTTGTCTTCGGTCTCGATGAGGATGTCATCAATGCGAACCGGATATGGCAGATATGGATTTTGCAATGTGTTCCTCCTTCTTAAGGTGTGGGGCATACACACGCGGAAGTATCATAGCTGTTCATCAGGCCGCAGACTTTCCGGATATCGATATTGACCGGGCAGAGTCGCACGCACCGCCCGCACCCCACACACTGGATGCCCGCATCATATTTGTCCACAAAATACTTGAGCTTGTGCATGAATCGCTGCCGCACCCGGTGGATCTTTGTACTTCTGGGATTATGACCGGAACCGTGCAGGGTAAAAAGCGGATACATACAACTGTCCCAATTGCGCATCCGTTTGCCGGACTGGCCGTGGGTTTCGTCTTGGATATCAAAGCACCAACAGGTCGGGCAGGCATAGGTGCAGGTGCCGCAGTTGATGCAGGAGAATGCGATCTCTTCCCAGAAAGGCGCTTCATAAAGTGCTGTGGTTTCGACCTCCCTCAGTCGGTCCGTCTTTACAAAAGACCGAATCTTCGCCTCGGCCGCCTGTTTCTGATCCGCCAATCGACCATCCATACCCATCTCTTCTTCAACAGCGTTCCAGCCTGCGGCGCCGGCCAGATGCGCGCCCTTTTCCGTCAGTATATTTGCCGCATATTCTTCGCCCATATCGATCAGCAGGATATCGAGTTCTTCTTCATGAAACGGTCCGCATCCGGAAGTGGTGCAAAAACAGGTACTGCAAGGGTCGTTGCAGGCAAGCCCCACAAATGTGGTGGCTGCATAGGCATTGAGCCAGTAAGGATCTTTGTACTCCGGTGTATCAAAGTTTAACTTTACCAATTGAAACGCTTTGGCATCGCAGGGTCGGACGCCCACCACCGCCCGGGAAATCTCCCCGGCTTCGACCGGCTTCATGATATGATGGTCTGCCTGCTTTTCATCCAGGCTGTATTCGAACATGGGGTGAGATTGCGGATGCACGATCGCTTTGGGGGAAAGACGGGTATTGAGGCAGTTTAGATCCGGTTGTTGGCCATCCTGAAGCGGTTGATACGTATGAAACCCCTGGTCCTCCTTTACCGGGCCATACACCCGGTATTGATTTTTCAACCGCTCCAGCCCGTCGGCCCAGGTTTTCTTGTCAATCTTGATTATCTTCATGCGGTTGCCTTTCCCAAACACCAAACACTATTTTATAAAATTATCCGGATCGTCAGGCCGATAAACATCCAAAGGCGGACGATCGTCAAGGGAAAGCCCGGCTTCCCAGTTAAACAGTTCCAAACAATCCTTTTCCAGCTTCTTTGTAAAGAGCCTTACTTTTATCCCCACCGGGCATGCGCGTTCGCACGCGCCGCAGTCCGTACACCGCCCGGCGCAATGATAGGCCTTGAGAAAATGGAAGGTCTCAACGTCAACAGGATCCTGTCCCTTACCGACCCACTGCGGGCGCGATTCATCCACAAAACAGGTGGGGCAGTAACACAACGGACAGGCATTTCTGCAAGCGTAGCATCGGATGCAGGTTGACAGCAGATTACTGAAAAAGTCTTTTTTTTCAGACGGCGGCATCGATTCGATCTTACGGATATCTTCATACCGGTCGACATCGGCCTGCTCTTCGACAAGGTCTCCGGCCAGCTCATCGTAAATCACCGGATTCCGATGAATGCAGATCCGGCAGTTTTCCTGAAGCACATCGGTTTTCGGAAAACGCTTTTCCGTCCCTTCCCCCTTTACGATAACGGTATCCGTCTCCTCAAAGACGTCTTCGATCTCGCCGCCAAACCGGTCGGCAATCCGACGTTTGTCCACCATTCCCCGGCACGGAATCCCGATGATATAGAGCTGTTCTCTCTTAATCTTGTTTTCGATGATGTGGGTAACAATATTTCGAGAGTCGCACCCTTTGGCGATAATACCTATTTTTTCCTTCCTGTCGGTCAGGTAGTTCGCAAGATTGATCCCGCAGTTGCTGTCCCACACCAGATGGACGGTGTCGGCAGCCCTTCGCGCAAAACAGGGTTCATTCATCATGGGCAGGGTTCCCTTTCGGAAACCGATGACCATATCCACCTTGCCGTCTGCTAAAAGCCGTTCGGATATCTCTTTGATCCGGTCGATACACTCAGACATGCTCAGCTACCTTCATATCATTTTTCACAAAATGAATATTGGGGCCTAAGGCTTTGACCGCCTCGGTGACGGATTTGGCCGTTTCAGCGAATTTGGTGGATTCGGCAGATGAGATCCAAGAAAAATGAAGGCGGCCAGGCTCGATCCCCATATGTTCCATCAGATTTTTAAACAGAGCGAATTTTCGACGTGCGTAATAATTACCTTCCAGGTAATGGCATTCTCCCGGATGTCACCCGGAAACCCAGACGCCGTCAGCGCCCTCCCGGATCGCTGCCAAGAAGAATTTCGGGCTCATCCGGGCCGTGCAGGGTATGCGGATCACCCGGATGTTGGCCGGGTACTCCATCCGACTCACACCAGCCAGATCCGCCGCCCCGTAACTGCACCAATTACACAAGAAACTTACAATTGTGGGTTCCCAATCAGGCATTGCAAATATCTCCTTTTTAACAACCGTCTCCACTGAATAAATACGGAAAAAGCGTACGCGCTTTACATCGCTGCTCTTTTTAATGCAAAAATCTGTGAAAAAATCTGATCGTTATCAAAGCCCTTCAGATGGATGGCGCCGGATCGGCAGGATGCGCTGCACAGGCCGCATCCTTTACACAAGGCGGGCTGGATTTCCGCCTTGCCGCTTTTTTCATTAAATTGTGGCGCGGAATACGGGCAGATCGACACGCAGACGCCACAGGTGCTGCAACGGATTTGATCCACGGCGGCGACCGTGCCGCTTACCGAAAGCTGCATTGACGCCAGGACGGTAACGGCCCTTGCCGCTGCGGCCAGAGCCTGTGTAATGGATTCATCCACGGGTTTCGGGGCGTGTGCGATCCCGCAAACGAACACCCCGTCTGTTGCAAAATCAACGGGCCGGAGTTTTACATGGGCTTCCACAAAAAAGCCGTCATCATTCTGAGGCACTTTATAAAACCGGGCCAAGGGATTGTCTTTTTCCGAGACGATGGCGGAAGCCAGAACCAAAAGATCCGGCAGGATTTCCATCTGTTTTTTCAGTACGGTGTCGGTGAAGGTCAGTCGCAAGTCGGCTTTATCAACGGTTGCATCGAGGGTTTTGTCAGAATCGTAGCGGATAAAAGCGATTCCACCGGCACGCGCCTGCCGGTAAAGATCCTCTCGCAATCCATACGGTCGCATGTCCCGGTACAAAACATAAACGTTCATATTGGGATTGCTCTCCTTGAGCGTAAGCGCGCTTTTGATGGATTGGGT
>DUZK01000052.1 GCA_013349495.1 Deltaproteobacteria bacterium | reverse complement strand
TCACTTTAGGCACTTCAAATTTAAACTTTTCGACTTCAGCTTATACAGGATAGTCGTCCTGGTAAAAATACGTCATCGAATTTACGAATTAGAGCACTAAGGTGCCGATACGAAGTCTAAAGTGATCAATTAAGTAATAAAAATACCGGAGCCGGTATGCCAACGATCTTTTTATCCCGGAAAAAGGTATTCTTGGTAACCAAAAAATAATTAATCAATCAACCATTTATCAATTCCTATATTGCAGATATCAATCATCGTTCTGATCAATAAAGTACCCAGATTGATCACCGAGCTTTTCAATATTAACCCTATTTGACCGGATGTTAAGAAAAACGTCATTGAAAAAGCTTCAGGGTTTTTCTTGACAAAAATTTTATGTATTGTATATAGTTGTATATACAAGTTGGCCAGCTGCATGCAGTGATTTATCAACTGTCCTCCCCGGTCTCATTTTACGTTACACGTTATTATCATATATAATGGTTGCATGCGGTTGGTGATTTCTATCGGGTTCATTTACGTACCTTTTTGATGAACAAAAACAGGAGAAGGAAAAATGGTTACCAACACCGATATTTCAAAAGCCATGACCATTCGGTTGGAAGATATCCTGGAGGATCTGCCGGAGCTGCCGCCTTTTGAACAGGGAATCCGCAGGGCGCCGAAAAGAGAATTCACCCTGTCCCGGTCCGATACGGAACTGGCTTTGAAAAACGCCCTGCGATACGTGCCGGAAAAATGGCACAAGATTCTTGCACCGGAGTTTTTAAAAGAACTGCTGAACACCGGTCGAATATACGGTTACCGGTTCAGACCCCGGGTGTGCATCACCGGAAAACCGATCGATGAATATAAAGGGAACTGCATCGAAGGCAAAGCGTTTCAGGTGATGATCGAAAACAATCTCGATTTCGATGTGGCCCTCTATCCCTATGAACTGGTTACTTACGGCGAAACCGGACAAGTCTGCCAGAACTGGATGCAGTATCTTTTGATCAAACGATACCTTGAAACCATAACCGATGAACAAACGCTGGTTGTCGAATCCGGGCATCCCCTTGGGTTGTTTGCTTCACCACCCGAGGCTCCCAGGGTGATCCTGACCAATGCATTGATGGTCGGATTTTTCGACGACGAGGAGAACTGGCACCGGGCTGCCGCTATCGGGGTGGCCAACTACGGCCAGATGACAGCCGGCGGTTGGATGTATATCGGTCCCCAGGGGATCGTGCACGGAACTTACAATACCATCCTGAATGCCGGGCGGATGAAATACGGCATATCTGATGATAAGGATTTAAGCGGTTATCTGTTTGTCACATCCGGGCTGGGCGGCATGAGCGGCGCCCAGGGAAAAGCCGTAGAGATTGCAAACGGTGTGGGTATCATTGCCGAAGTGGATTACTCCAGAATAGAAACCCGCTACCGTCAGGGCTGGGTGAGCAAGATCATCGACAACTCCTCTGAAGCCTTTTCTCTTGCCAAGACCTACATGGATCGTGGAGACAGCATTGCCATCGCATTTTACGGCAACGTGGTGGACCTTCTGGAATATGCGGTGGAAAACAATATTCGAATCGATTTGTTATCCGATCAGACATCCTGCCATGCGGTATACAACGGCGGGTACTGCCCGCAGGGGCTCACCTTTGAGGAAAGAACCCGTATGATGGAAACCGATGCAGCCGGGTTTAAAGCGTGTGTGGACAAGTCTTTGAAGCGCCACTTCGAGTTGATCAAAACCCTCGTGGATCGGGGGGCATACTTTTTTGATTATGGGAACAGTTTTCTCAAGGCGATATACGATACCGGCATCAAAGAGATTTGCAGAAACGGAAAGGATTCCCGCGACGGCTTTATTTTTCCTTCCTATGTTGAAGATATCATGGGGCCGCTGCTGTTCGACTACGGGTACGGTCCGTTCAGATGGGTGTGCTTGAGCAGAAAGGAAGAAGATCTGATTCAGACCGATAAAGCAGCCATGGAAAGCATCGACCCGACTCAGAGATTTCAGGATAAAGACAACTATGTCTGGATCAGGGACGCCCTCAAAAACAAACTGGTGGTGGGCACCAAGGCACGCATCCTGTATCAGGACGCCATGGGCAGGATGAAGATCGCCCTTCGTTTTAACGAGATGGTTCGAAACGGAGATATCGGACCGGTTATGCTGGGACGGGATCATCACGATGCCGGCGGTGCGGATTCTCCTTTCAGGGAGACGGCCAATATCAAAGACGGCAGCAACATCATGGCGGATATGGCCATTGCCGGCTTTGCGGGAGATGCTGCCAGGGGAATGAGTCTTGTGGCAATCCACAACGGCGGCGGGGTCGGTATCGGAAAAGCCATCAATTACGGTTTCGGGCTGGTGCTGGACGGCAGTGAACGGGTGGACCGGATCATTAAAACCGCGATTCCCTGGGATGTCATGGGGGGGGTTGCCAGAAGAGCCTGGGCAAGAAACGAGCATTCCATTGAAACCAGCATGAAATACAATCAGGAAAGAGAAGGTAAAGATCATATTACGATCCCGTATCTGGCTGATGAAGAGATGGTGAAAGAGCTGGTTGCGAGAGTTTTTGAAGAGCTTAAGAATTAGGTAGTCAGTTGGCCAGTTGCCAGTTGGCCAGCTAACCAGTTGTCCAGTCGTAGATTACCATTAATTGCTTGCAACGAGTCTTTATAGGATAGATCTATGAAGATAAAACGATTCGAAGATTTGAAATGCTGGCAAAAAGCAAGGGAGTTGACCCGGACCATCTATGCTTATGTAAGACGAGAAGAGTTTGCGAAGGATTTCAGATTATCCGGGCAGATAACCGGTGCATCCATTTCTATTATGAATAATATTTCCGAAGGCTTTGATTCAGGTTCAAATAAGGAATTCGCGAGGTTTCTCTCCTATTCGAGAAGGTCATGTTCAGAAGTTCAAAATTGTTTATATATCGCCTTAGATCAGGGGTATATTTCGGAAGATGATTTTCAAAAGACATACTCAGATTGTGAGGAAACCCGAAAGACAATTTACGGTATGATCAGATATTTAAGAAGCAAATAACCGGTCAACTGGCAACTGGCAAACTGGCAAACTGGCAAACTGGTCAACTATAGAGGGACGAAATCATGAAAAAGATACTCGAGACCGTACCCAACTTCAGTGAAGGAAGAGATCGAGATAAAATCGAGAAGATTGTGGAGCCTTTCCGAGGGAAGGAGGGTGTCAAACTCCTCGACTATCAGAGAGATGAAGACCATAACCGGCTGGTGGTTACGGCTATCGGGGAACCGGATTCCCTTAAAACGGCTGTAATCGAAGCCATGGGAGCCGCCATCGAAGTCATCGACATGCGGAAGCATGAAGGGCAGCACCCGAGAATGGGGGCTGTAGATGTCGTCCCGTTTATTCCGATACGAAACATGACCATGGAGGAAGCAATCGGGGTATCCAAAGCGGTTGCGGAAACAGCATCTGAAACATACGACCTGCCCATTTTTTTGTATGAGGAATCGGCCGCCCGACCGGAAAGAAAAAATCTTTCAAACATCCGAAAAGGCCAATTTGAGGGGATGGCGGAAAAGCTCAAACAGCCGGAATGGCGTCCGGATTACGGACCGGTGGCGGTTCATCTCAGTGCCGGCGCGACGGCTGTGGGCGCCAGAATGCCGCTGGTTGCCTATAATGTAAATCTGGATACGGATAATATCGACATTGCCAATGACATTGCCAGAAAAGTCAGACACATCAGCGGCGGCCTGAGATTCTGCAAGGGGATCGGCATTGAACTGAAAGAGCGGGGAATCGTTCAGGTTTCCATGAACATGACCGACTTCACCAAAACGGCGCTCTACCGTGCTTTTGAGCTGATTAAAATCGAAGCTCGACGGTATGGTGTGAATGTGGTGGGCAGTGAAGTGATCGGCCTTGTGCCCATGGCCGCTTTGATCGATGCAGCGGTTTATTATTTGGGCATCGAGAAATTTTCCATGGAGCAGGTGTTGGAAGCCCGGTTGCTGGAGTCGGATGGTTGATACTTGATACTGGGTGCTGGATACTTGATGCTTGATGCTGGATACTTGATACTTGATACTGGATGCTGGATACTCGATACTTGATACTGGATACGCGATACGAGATGCTCGTTTCTCGATAGAAAAAATATAATGAACAGCTTCGAAGGCAAGCAATGAACGGAAACTTGATAATTAAAAACGCCTCTCAACTGGTGACGTGCAGTGGTTATAAGGCAAAGCAGGGAAAAGAGATGAGCGAGCTGCATGTTATTGAAGACGGTGCGGTTGTTATTGAAGACGGTACTATCACGGCAGTTGGTAAGACAGCCGATATCCTCTCTGATTCTGTTGCTGAATCGAAATATGATGTTGTCGATGCAAAAGGCAAGGCAGTGCTGCCGGGGTTTGTGGATTCTCACACCCATTTTGTTTTCGGCGGATACAGGGCCGAAGAATACTCTTGGCGGTTGAGCGGCGTCAGCTATATGGACATTATGAAACGGGGCGGCGGGATACTGAGTACGGTGAAAGCGACCAGCGAAGCCTCGAAAGAGGAATTAATGAAATCCGGAACGGATCGTCTCAACTCCATGCTCTCATTCGGTGTAACCACGGTGGAAGGAAAAAGCGGATACGGGCTGGATCGCGACACAGAGCTCAAACAGCTTGAAGTCATGGAATTGCTGGATCAGGAGCATCCGGTGGATATCGTCCGCACGTTTCTGGGCGCCCATGCGGTTCCGGAAGCATATAAAGGCAATGAAGATGCATTTATCGATTTTCTGATTGATGGCGTGTTGCCGGAAGTTGCCGATAGAAAGCTGGCGGCGTTTTGCGATATCTTCTGTGAGCAGAATGTCTTTTCTATCGAGCAATCGAGACGACTGCTTTCAAAAGCAAAAGAGCTGGGCCTCAAATTGAAGCTCCATGCGGATGAAATTGTCCGGATCGGCGGTGCCGAACTGGCTGCCGAACTCGGTGCAATTTCCGCCGATCACCTGCTTCAGGCATCGAATCAGGGCATCAGCGATTTGGCTGAAAGCCGCGTCATGGCGACACTGCTTCCCGGAACCGCCTTTAGTCTTAAAGAGCCGTACGCCAGGGCCCGTTATATGATCGATCAGGGTTGTGCCGTGGCTCTGGCCACGGATTTCAATCCGGGCAGTTGTTTTACGGAGTCCATCTCGCTGATTTTTGCCCTCGCCACGATCTATATGGGATTGACCACCGAAGAAGTCATTTCCTCATTGACCATAAACGGAGCGGCGGCGCTGGATCGTGCAGATATCACCGGCAGCATTGATAAAGATAAAAAGGGAGACCTTATCGTGCTGGAGCATCCGTCCTATCATTTTCTTTCCTATCATATCGGCGTGAGCTCGGTTGAGAAAGTGATCAAAAAAGGAAAACTTGTATTTGATAAAAAAGAAGGAGGGTTGATCTCGTGTTAGCAGAATTGAGAGTGTCTGAACTGCTCGACAAAACCGCTTCCAGCGATCCGGTTCCGGGAGGCGGCTCCATTGCAGCGTTGAGTGCTGCTGCTGCTGCGGGCCTTGCGGAGATGGTGGCAAATTTAACGGTCGGGAAAAAGGGATATGAAGCCGTTGAAGAAGAGATGAAGGCCGTGGCAGCGAAGATGCGGCCCCTGCGTGAAAAATTCCTCAAAGATATGGACAGAGACGCGGATGCCTATAATGAGGTGTTTTCATCTTTTAAAATGCCTAAGCGGACCGAAGAAGAAAAAGAGAAGAGGCAAAAGGCAATCCAGGAAGGTTTGAAACATGCGGCGTCAGTTCCGCTGGGCGTGGCGGAAGATGCATTCAGCATTCTGGGACTTGTTCGAACGGTCATTGCCAAAGGAAACAAGAACGCCGTCACCGACGGCGCGGTTTCCGCCATGATGGCCCGAACCGCCGTACTGTCTGCTTTATACAACGTCAAAATCAATCTCGGCTCCATAAAAGACGAGGCCTTTGTGAACAGGGTCCGGAAAAAGGTGAAGCATTTGGATGCGGAAACGGTGAAGATGGAGAAGGAGATTCTTTCTCTAGTGGATATTTAATCTAACAGGATAACAGGACATGCTTTTGATTAGGCATCGCTTGTTTCTTCTCGCAGGCCGAGCAGGGAATCGATCATTTTGACGTTGTTTTGTGCCTCGTCCGATGTGCCTTGCCAGACAGTCCTTCCCGATTCCAGCACACACACCTGATCCGCCACCTCCAGGGCGCGGTGGGTACTTTGTTCCACTAAAATGATGGTGAGACCGTCTTTGTTCAGTTCGGCGATGGCCCGGTAGCAGATATCGATGATTTTCGGCATCAGCCCGAGTGACAACTCATCCACCAGAAGCAATTCCGGTTTCGACATCAACGCCCTGCCGATGGCCAGCATTTGCTGTTCGCCGCCCGAAAGGGAGCCGGCCCTCTGGCCGAGACGCTCCTCAAGGCGCGGAAATATGCTCAGCATCCTTTCCAACTCCCGGTTCGATTCATCCCTGGAACGGCTGTAACCCCCCACAATCAGGTTTTCCTTCACCGTAAGGTTCGGGAAAAGACGCCTTCCCTCCGGAACCACGGAAATGCCATCTTTAATCCGCTGCATGGGTGAAGCGTCGGTAATCTTTCTGTCCTTATATCGGATTTCTCCGCTATGCACGGCGACATGGCCTGCAATGCACATGATGGTGGACGATTTGCCTGCGCCATTGGCACCCAGCAGTGTGGTAATACTCCCTTTTGCCACATGAAGGTCCAGACCGTGTACCGCCTGCATTGCGCCGTACCCGCAGCTTAGGCTGTCAAGCCGCAGCATCTGTTTCATCCTTTCCCACGTAGGCGGCCCGGACCGCAGGGTTCCGCATAACCTCATTCGGGTTCCCGTCGGCGATTTTACGTCCATTATCCAAGACAACCAGCCGTTCACTCACGCGGAGCACTTCCCCCAGGTTATGTTCGATCATCACGATCGTTGTCCCCCTTCTGTTGATATCCGCCACCGTATCCGCCAGTCGGGCGGCTTCAATGTGATTCAGACCGGCAAGCGGTTCGTCCAAAAGGAGCAGTTTCGGTTCCAATGCCAGCGCACGCGCGACTTCCATCCGTTTGATGACCCCAAGGGGCTGCCCCCGAACACTCTTATCGGCCATCTCCGCAATACCCAGCAACCCGAGAAGCTTCATGGCACGATCTCTTTCCCTTGAAAGGTCAAATGACACCATGGCGCCAAAGACGCTTTGGATTCGACCGTGTCCGGCAGCGAAGATGACATTTTCGAGCACCGACATGGAATGAAAAGGGCGCACGATCTGGTGGGTCATAACAAGCCCCAGTCGTGACCGCTTGTGGGTGGGAAGATTTGAGATCTCCCTGCCGGATAATCGAATTTCAGCGGACTGCGGTTGCACAACACCGGTGATGGCTCTGATCAAGGTGGTCTTGCCCGCCCCGTTGGGCCCGATCATCGATACGAATTCACCGGGCGTCACTTCAAACGAGACATCGTCCAGGGCGTGGATGCCGCCAAACCGAACCGTGACTCCGGAGACTTTAAGAATCGCCGTCATCCTGTCTCTCCTCGGGCTTTTCGTATCCGCAAAGCGGTTTGAAGAAATCCTGCAAGGCCGCCCGGCGCAAACCGCATGACCGTAAACAGCAGGGCTCCGTAGACGAGCAGTTTGTAGTCACTGATGAAGCGGAAAAATTCAGGCATAAGGGTGAGAACAACCGTTGCCGCCATAACCCCGAATACGGACCCGATGCCACCCACCGCTACCATTGAAAGCACGGTGATGGAGGTGATAAAACCGAAATCATCGGGCACAATAAACCGGGCAAAATAGGTATACAATCCACCCGCCAGACCGGCCATTGCCGTCCCCATGGCGAATGCCGACAGCTTGTATGCCGCCACATCCAAACCCAGCACCCGGGCTGTGTCTTCATCGTCCGCCACGGCATCAAAGGCGAATCCCATCCAAGAGCGCTTGATAAAAAGACTGAATGCTGCGGCCAGGGCTGCCAGAACAAGAACGAAGAGCATAAATCCGATTTTGCTCATCCCGGCAGACGGGATAGAGGAGATGCCGAGTTCTCCGCCCAAAGCCTCCTGTTGCCGAACGATACCGAGAAAAAGAAAGCCGACGCCCATGGTAGTGATCGCCAAGAAATCTTCCCGTACCCGCAGGCTTGCCAATCCAACAACGACACCGGAGGCTCCGGCCAGGATCAGGCCGCAAAGGAGTGTTACCGCAGGGGGGAATCCGGCTTTGGCCAGAATCGCAGTGCAATAGGCACCGATACCGTAAAATGCCGCGTGCCCCAGGCTGATCTGACCGCAAAAACCGGTAATCATATTGAGACCGAGGGCCAGGATAATATTGATCAACACGATGGTGGCAAGGCTTACTTCATAGATGCCCATCGTTCACCTCCCGGAGAGCATTCCCTGGGGTCGGATCATGAGAACTAAAATGAGAAATGCAAAAGCGATGGCATCCCGGTCCATCAGGTGACCGATATAGATGGTACCGAATGCCTCCACCACACCGAGCACCAGCGAGGCGATCAGCGTTCCGGTAACATTTCCCAGCCCGCCCAGCACGATAATGGCGAGTGCCTTGTAGCTGGGGACTCCTCCCATGGTCGGTTCAACCAGGTTGCTCAACAGGGAAATGAAGATACCGCCGATCGCCGCAAGCCCGGATCCGATAAAGAAATTGAGATACCTTACCTTCAGGGGATCGATTCCGAAAGAGGCAGCCATCTGGGGATCGTCTACCGTTGCTTTCCAGGCGACACCGATCCGTGTTTTCTGTGCCAGATAGGACAGGGTGCCGAGCAGGATGACGCTTCCGAAAACGATGGCCAATTCGGCTGTCCGGAGGTTCATTCCCAGGAATGCGATCTGTGATTGCAGGGGCACGTCGTTATAGGTCAGGCCGTATGGACCGAACACCAAGCGATAGATTTCTTCCATAGCGATAAAGAGCCCGATGGAAGCGATCAGGGCAACATAGGGCGGACGATCGAGAATCGGATGATAGCAGAGCCGATAGACCACCATCCCCACAAGACCCACACCGGCCGCGGCCAGGGGCATGGCCAAGAGCAGACTGCCCGTGGCATTGGTTATGAGAAGGCCCAGATAGCCTCCCAGTGCGAACAGGCCGGCATGGGCCACGTGGAGAATGCGAAGAAGTCCGTATACCAGCGTTAAGCCGACCGCGATGATGGCATACATGCTGCCGTAGATGATCCCTTGGATCAGCAGTTCGAGATACAGCATACCGGCCGTTTATTCAGCAGGCGGCGCAAGGAGTTCGGGATCGTCGATGACGGAATGGCGATGCCAGTTGCCTCCCTTAACGATCTGATTTTGAACCGCCTTCAAGACCTCTCCCAGTTTATTAAATTTGATGGTCCCGGTGGAGACTTTAAGATCGGTTTCGGCCACGGCATCTCTGATCGCTCTGGGATCGGTTGAATTTGCTTTTTTGAGCGCTTCGGCCGCTACCATGATGGCCGTGTGGCCTGATGCCGCCACCATGTCGGCCTTGAAGCCGGCTTTCTTTTCAAAGGCGGCAATGAAATCTTTGGTTTCAGGCACATCCGAATCCCGATCCAGCGAGGTGGTAATAATCACCCCTTCGGCGGCATCACCGGCAATCTCGATAAACTTTTGAGAATCGTATCCTTCCTGGCCGATGATCGGTACGGAAACGCCTGCGGCCCTGAGCTGTTTTACCAGGGGACCTGCGGTGAAGTAATATCCGGAGGCGTATATGGCTTCCGGGTTGTCTGACTTGACCTTGGCAACAATGGAGCCGAATTGCCTGTCCTTCATGGAGTACTGGTATTCATTGGTGATCGTGATGCCGAATTTATCGGCAGCGCTCTTGAAACCGGCAGCCAATGATTTTCCGAAATCATTCTGCAGGGTGATCATGACGACCCGTTTTTTGCCCAGGGTGTCGCCCACCAGTTTGGCCCCGCCTCTTCCCTGTACCTCTCCCAGAAAGGAGGTCCGGAAGACATAGTCTCCGGCCCGGGTAATGTCCGGATGGATGGCATAAGCGGAGATATATGGAATCTTGGCTTCCTGAAACACGCCGGCAGCAGATCGGGTCGCGCCGGAGTAGCTGCCCGACACCCCGATTGCGACCTTGTCCTGACCGATCAATTTGTTGGCAATGGGGATCGCCTGTGCGGGTTTGGCCTGGTCATCGTAAATAACCAGCTCTATCATCTTCCCGTTGACGCCCCCTTTGGCATTGATCTGCTCGGCCGCAAGTTTCGCTCCTTCGGAAGCCGATTTGCCGTCAGATGCCGCGAATCCGGTAAGCGGCGCATGGAATCCGATTTTAATCGTCTCCGCCGCCATGAGTGGTGCATATGTAATGAGAACTGCAAGACCGATTACCATAACCATGAATATTCGTTTTTTCAGCATGGCGAACCTCCTTTTTGTGGATTTTTTATTTGGCGTGATCAGGTCGTTCAAGATGTTGTATATACAGATACATACAAGAAAGCAATTGAATATTCAACCGGTCGTTTCCCGGCGAAATCCTACGATTCTTTCGAATTTTTTACAAAAGCCATGAACGCAAGCCCCATCGCACCCATTGCGGCATTGATCAGGAAAGAATGGTCGTAAACGCCCGTGCTGTCTCTCAGAGCGCCGGTAATCCAGTGGGTGGCAATGGCGCCCAAGCCGTAAAACGGCGTCCATGCACCGAGGACCGTGCCCATTACTTCTTTTGGGAAGTAATCCCCTGCACATGCTCCGTAAATGGGAAAGGTTGCGCCATAAAAAATGGCCAGGCATCCGATTAGAATGGAAAGAGAGTTCCAGGAATTACCGGTCAGCAATATTCCGATTAATGCGACGGTAATCATGGCATTGGAAAAAAGAATCGTTTTTTTCCTTCCCCAGTAATCAGACAGGGGAAGAACGATGAGCATGCCCGCGACCTGGCACAAACCGTGAATGGTGGCAAGGAAACTAGCTTTCTCCAGGGGAACGTGGAGCTGATATCTGGCGTAATCCACCATAAAAGTGGTAATTCCATAGAGGGCATAGGCGATGGCAAAGTAGGAGAGCCCGATCAACCAGAAGGTCCTGTTTCTGAAAATCTTCGGCAGTGCACCGGAGGACCGGATCGGGTCTTTTGTATGGATCGGGTTTTGAGCTTCTTTTTTTTGCCCCCAAGGTTGATATCCGGATGATTCAGGGTCACTTCGCAAAAGCAATCCATTAATAAATACCATGATCAGAGCGGCACTTCCTAAAAAGGACCATGCATACCGCCAGTTATAGTGTTCAACCACCCACGGAAATGCTCCCCCCATGGCGGCAAATCCCAAACCGAAGCCGGTGGACAAAATGCCGAGGACCATGCCTCTCCGTTTGTGTGAAAACCATCTCTGGACCACCGTAATCAACGGTGTCCACATCCCGCTCGCACCTATCCCCACAACCGCATAAAAGAGACAGGCCGTCCAAAGAGAATCGACGGTTCCCATGAGAAGGAGACCCAGGCCCAGGATGAAGGCGCAGATGGTAATCACCCGGCGCCCGCCGAAGCGATCCGTAAAATACCCGGTAAACGGCGTTATGGCGATATAGGTAAAAAGATAGGCATTGAAGATGGAGCCGGCGGCGGTCCTTCCGAATTCCAAGGTCCGGATCATTTCCGGAAGAATCACCCCATAGCCGAGACGGGCGGAATAATTAATGAATAGATTGACGAAACAGACGGCCAGAACGATCCAGGCCCAATGAATTTTCGATTTTCGAAACTGGAAACTGGAAACTGGAAACTGGAAACTCATCTGATCTCCACCGTTTCCCCGACCTTGGGAGCAAAAGCTGAAAACCCCTCCTTGTTCAGGCTGTCCACAAATGCAAGGGTTTGCTCTTCTTCTCCGTGAACCGCGGCGATTTTCTTTATCTTCAGATTCGATTCATGCAGGAACCGGAACATTTCCGTCTTATCGGCGTGAGCACTGAAGCCGCCGAGTTGCACCACTTGCGCTTTCAAGGGATATTTTTTACCCAGGATTTTCACCTGGGGGGGCTCCGCTTTTCGGCCGGACTCCTGATATTGTATTCCCAGTTCCAGTATTCGTCTTCCCAAAGTATGCTGGGCCATGAAGCCCACGGCGAGAATGGTATTGCGCGGATCGTGTATTTTATATCTCAGATGATGGAGAATGCGCCCGCCCTCGCACATGCCTGAAGCGGAGATCACGATGTGGGGTTTTTGTTCCCGCATCAGGGCCATGGACTCTTCAACGCTTGTGATAAATTGAATATGGCCGAAAGAAAACGGATTCTTTCCTTTTTCAAGAAACGTTTCATGGGTTTCCTGGTCATAGACTTCCGGATGTTCACCGAAAATTCTTGTTAATTTCACAGCCAAAGGACTATCCACATAAATGGGGAACCGGATCACTTCACCTTCATCATACAATTCATGGAGCACATAAATCAGCTCTTGGGTCCGGCCGAAGGCAAAGGCCGGGATGACAATGGACCCTCCCCTTTCGGCCGTATCCATAAGAATCTTCTTCAGTCGGCTTTTTATATCCTGAACCGGATCATGGAAACGATCGCCGTATGTACTTTCCATGATCAGAAGATCGATCTTCGGATTATCTCCGTTGAAACGAAGCGTCGGGTCATTCAGAATGGGTTTGCCGAACCTGCCGAGATCTCCGGTATATCCGACGGTATAAGATCGCCCGTTTTCCGAAGCCTGGATCAACGTGATTGCAGATCCCAATATGTGTCCGGCATCGTAGAACATACATGTCACGTTGCTTCCGATGGTAACGGGATGCTCGTAAGGATAGCCGTCAAAATAGGAAAGGGAATCCTCTGCTTGTTCCCGGGTATAGAGAGGCTCGATTTTATCGAGATGATATTTATCCATCAAATCCTCGATGGCTTCCCGGTTGAGATCGTTTCCATTCTTCTTCAGCATTTTCCGGATCTTTTTTATTGCAGCCTGTGAAATTTGGCGCGTTCGAGGAGACGTCTTCATATCGTGGAGCAGTGAGCGTACGGTTTTATAGTTCAGATACCGGGCATCGGACTCCTGGATGTGCGCTGCATCCAGCAGCAAGTATTCACATGCAGCAGACGTAGTGCGGGTTGAGATAATACGGCCGTTGAAATTCCTCCGTGTGACGACCGGTATGCGACCCGAATGATCGATATGGGCATGCGATAAAACGATAGAAGTCAGGATCAGGGGATCAAAGGGAAGGACTCTGTTTTTTTCCTCGCTTTCTTTTCGTCGACCCTGATACAGCCCGCAGTCCAGCAGGATCCGGTCACTGTCTGTGGTCAAAAGATGCATGGATCCGGTTACTTCTCTCACTCCGCCGTAAAATGTAATGTTCATTTATACTTCCTTTCCAATTATCTTTATTGCTCAGTCTGTCATTGTTTATAAGTCTTCACTGCTTTACTTAGAGAAGAGGATTCAAGGATTCCAGGGGTCAAGGAGTCAAATTTTTGTAATTCTTTTGCATTTCACTCGAACCCCTGAATCCTTGACCCCTCGTACCCTCTGGGATCTAACCTGTGCAACTGCAAATAACGGCTTATTTCGACTTTAAAAAGTCTCCAATCTCTACAACAATTTCATTCACCTGGCCCGGGTGGAACCAGATCATCTCCGGGTCTTTACGAAACCAGGTCAACTGCCGCTTTGCATATCTTCGGGTATCACGCTTCATGGTATCCAGTGCTTCATCCCATTCCAGCCGGCCTTGGATAAAATCCGCCATGTGTCGATAACCGATGGATTGCATGGGTTTAATGTCACAAGAATACCCCATATCCAGCAGTTGTTTGACTTCCTCCACAAGCCCTTCGTCTACCATCGCCTCTACCCGGCTGTTGATTCGATCATAAAGGATTTTTCGATCCATATCCAATCCTATCTTTAAGGTCTGATACGGCCGGTCGGAAAATCGATGCGTATTTTGGAAATCGGAAATAGGTGCTCCGGTAACTCTGTAGACTTCAAGCGCACGAATGATTCTGAATGTATCATTGGGGTGCAATCTGCCGGCTGTAGCCGGATCGACTTGCTCTAGATTTCGATAGAGATGCTCAGATCCATGCATCTCTGCGATCTTGTGCAGTTCCTTTCTAACCTCCGGATCAGAGGAATTTTCCCGAAACAAACCGTGTGCCAGTGCCTTTGTATAAAGCCCGGTCCCCCCGACAACCAATGGAAGCTTTTTTTTCTCTACAAGCCGGCTGATGATTTTACCGGCCATATCAGCAAATCGCACGGCATCGAAAGGTTGGTCCGGGTTAATGATGTCGATGAGATGGTGTTTTACCGATGCCTGCTCTTCCGGGGTGGGTTTTGCCGTTCCGATGTCCATTTTTCGATATATCTGCATGGAATCGGCATTAACGATTTCTCCGCCAAACCGCCGGGCAATCTCAATCGCCACAGAAGTCTTGCCGATACCCGTGGGGCCGCCTATTATGATCAATTCAGGCTTCGTTGTATCAGGCTGCATGTGGTCTATTAAAATTCAAATGATTAAAAGAATCCTGAACTGTTAGATATCGTGCAAGGATCAAATGATCAATTTAAAAACTGTATTTTTCAAAATGGCTGTATTCCGGTTTGAAGATAATCCGATTCGCGGACCTGTGAAACTCGAATCCTTGACCCCTTGAATCCTTATGGCATCACCACCTTTTTTAGAGATGATCCTTGTGTTATAGTAGGTTGCTCGGTTCAAACGAAGGTTTTGAAAATAATCGGATCCTCTCACAAGTTTTAAGGAAAAGACATGTCTGACTGGGAACCAAAAATCGTCGCATTTTTATGCAACTGGTGCTCCTATGGAGCAGCCGATCTGGCGGGAGTCGACCGGAAGGAATATCCGTCCAATATCCGCGTTATTCGAATACCCTGCACCGGGAGGATGAGTCCGAAATTCTTTCTGACCGCACTTCGAGAAGGCGCTGATGGGGTCTGGGTGTCCGGGTGACATCCCGGCGAATGCCATTACCTGGAAGGTAATTACTACGCTCGACGAAAATTTGCCCTCTTTCAGAATCTCATGGAGCATATGGGCATCGAACCCGATCGCCTTCATTACTCATGGATCTCCTCTGCCGAATCGACAAAATTTGTGAATGTGGCAAAGACTGTAACCGAGGCGGTAAAGTCCCAGGGGCCCAACAGGATGTTTATAAAGAAAGAAGCCAAAGCGGCAAAAGCTGCGTAATTCCGTTACGACACCATAGGATAAACATGTTGGAATATGAAGATCGAATCATAGAATTGGCCGAGACCCTTTTGAAGGATCGCAGGGTCGATATGGTCATCGGCTTCCGGAAGGGAACCGTTCCCATGATGAACGAACCCTGCTTTATCAAAAATCCGGAAGAGAGCCGATTGCTGGTGTGGGACAGCAATTGCGGAATCAATCTGGCAAATTACCTCATGGATCGGAAAGAGAAGATCGGCATTATCGCCAAAGGCTGCGATTCCAGAAATATTGTCGTCCATATCGTGGAAAATAAGATCCAACGCGAGCAGCTTCATATTATCGGTGTTCCCTGCAAGGGGATGATCGACCGGCGAAAAATAACCGCCATGTTTGATGGAGAAATCCTCGAGGTCTCAGAAGATGCCGAAGCTATTTCAGTAAAGGGGGATGGGTTTGAAGAATCCGTTAAAAAGGCTGATGTGCTTCAAGAAAACTGCAGCATTTGCGTTCACCGGAATCCGGTGATCTATGATGATTTGCTGGCCGAAAAAGTAAACGAGCAGATCGGGCTGGATCGATATGAAGATGTCCGAAGCATTGAAGCCATGCCTGCCCAAGAGAAATGGGAATATTTCGAGGATCTCATTTCGAATTGCATCCGGTGTTATGCCTGTCGAAACGCTTGCCCCCTGTGTTATTGTCCCACCTGTTTTGTGGACGAATCACGTCCCCAATGGGTGGGCAAAGGTCAAGACGCCATAGATACCCGTACATTCCATTTCCTGAGAGCCTATCATTGTGCAGGTCGATGCACCGACTGCGGCGCGTGTGAGCGGGCCTGTCCGGTGGGCATCAAGGTCAGAGCATTTACCAAAAAACTGGAAAAAGACTGTTTGGCTCTGTTTAACTGGGAGGCCGGCCTATCCACCGACCAGCGCCCACCGCTGGATGTTTATCGACCGGATGACCCGGATGAATTTATTAAATAGCGTGTTTGAGTATTAAATGTTAAGTGTTTAGTGTTCGGAGTTTCTTTCCTATTGCGGATCAAACACTAAATACTAAACACGAAACACTTTTTCTTGAGGCAACCTCCATGAGATATATTAAAATCGATAAGGCAGATTGGGAAAAGGGGATAGAGAACCTCAAGGATTCCTATCGGACCTTCGGTCCGGCAAAGGACCAGGAATTTCACAACTTCAAAATCCTTGAAAAAGATGCGCTTCCGGATTTGAGTTGTTTGAATACAAGGCTTTCCCCCAAAACCGTCGTCTATCCCCAATCTCAGACCATGTTTGAATATTCACTGGATGAGACAAGTGCGGATCATCATATAATGAAAGAAGTTGGGATTGATAGCTCGCCGAAGGCGGCAATCGGCATTCGGCCCTGTGATGCAAAGGCCTTTTTGCTGGTGAAACTGAATTTTGACACATCGGAATTCAGAGACCCCTATTGGATCAAGTCCTTTGAGGCGACTTCGCTTATCGGTCTTGCCTGTCAGAGCCCCTGCAGCTCCTGTTTCTGCACCACTGCAGGGTGCGGGCCGTTTCACGAGGAAGGTCTCGATGTCTTATTGGTGGAAAATGATGATCATTTTCTGGCAAAGGTAATGACTGAAAGAGGTGAGGCGGTCGTTGCGGCTGCCGGATGGGATGCTGAAGTATCTTCAGATGAGGCAGAAAAACAGATCCGTGAAAAAAGAGCGGGGGCTGAAGCCAAGCTCCGATCGTTTGTCAAAACGGATCGCTTAAAGGGATTGGAAACCACAGAGCTCTATGAAGCATCCTTCTGGGAGGACGTTGCCTTTTCATGCATCAACTGCGGTACTTGTACCTATGTATGTCCGACCTGTTGGTGCTTCGATGTTCAAGATGAAGCATACGGGTCATCCGGAAAGCGGATGCGCAACTGGGACAGTTGCATGTATCCGCTGTTTACATTGCACGGTTCCGGCCACAATCCTCGCGGAACAAAGACCCATCGGGTTCGGCAGCGTTTCATGCATAAGTTGAAATATTTTGTGGACAAGTACGACAACGGTATTCAATGCGTCGGTTGCGGTCGATGCGTCCGCCTGTGTCCCGTGAATATCGATATCCGAAACGTCTGCGACAAAATGAACGGTTACGGTG
>DUZK01000051.1 GCA_013349495.1 Deltaproteobacteria bacterium | reverse complement strand
TATAAAATTGATAAAATACCTTGACTTTAGGCACTCTAGATCACTTTAGGCACTTTAAACTTTTTCATAGGATGAAGAAACCAATTGTAATACGTAACCGTATTTAAGAATACGTGTACTTAGCCCTCTTAACATTTTATGAGTCGATTGAGACAAAGAAAGCGTGCTGAGTGCTATTGCGCCAACTCCTGAAATACCGCTTCCGCCGCTTCGATGGTTTCATCGATGGTATCATTTGAGTGGGCAGCGGATACAAACATGGCCTCAAACTGTGAGGGTGCCAGGTATATGCCCTTCTGAAGCATTTTCTGCCAATACGCCGCAAACCGTTCCAGGTTGCTGGTTTTTGCATCATCAATGTTCTTTACATCGATATCCGTAAAGAACAGTCCCATGACCGAACCCACCCGGTCCATGGACACCGGAATTCCGGACTTTTGTGCCGCACCCTTTAGACCGTCGGCAAGTCGGGCGCTTTTCTCTTCGAGGGCTTCGTAAAAGCCGGGTTTTTTGAGCTCTTTTAGGGTCGCGATGCCGGCGGCCATAGCAACCGGATTACCCGACAGGGTGCCGGCCTGATAGACTGAACCCTGGGGGGCGATTTTCTCCATGATTTCCCGACGACCCCCGTAAGCCCCCACAGGAAGCCCGCCACCGATAATCTTGCCTAAAGTGGTCAAATCCGGAGAGATCCCGTAGCGGGACTGGGCTCCGCCCAGCGCCACCCGAAAACCGGTGATGACTTCATCAAAAATAAGAAGAGATCCGTTACGGGTGGTCTGCTCGCGGAGGGTTTCAAGAAATCCCTCAACCGGGGCCACCAGTCCCATATTGCCGGCAACAGGCTCAACAATCACGCAGGCGATTTTTTCGCCGTCTCTTTCCATCACGGATTTGAATCCATCGCTGTCATTAAACGGCAAAGACAGGGTGTGGGAAACAAATGAGTCGGGAACACCCGGACTTCCGGGAATACTCAGGGTGGCGACACCGGAACCGGCTTCCACCAGCAGGGAATCGGCATGGCCGTGATAGCATCCATCAAATTTAATGATGGTATCCCGGCCGGTGGCGCCCCGGGCCAGCCGGATGGCACTCATGGTGGCCTCGGTGCCGGAATTGACCATCCGTACCAGTTCTACAGTCGGAACCGATTCAACGACAAGTTCCGCAAGCTCGATTTCAAGGTCCGTGGGTGCTCCGAAGCTTGTCCCCCGAGACAGCACCGATTGAATGGCTTCAATAACTTGAGGATGCCGGTGCCCGAGGATCATGGGTCCCCATGATCCCACGTAATCGATGTAACGGTTGCCGTCTGCATCACACACCATGCTTCCATCCGCCCGTTGGATAAAAACCGGATCGGCTCCCACCGATTTACAGGCACGCACCGGACTGTTGACGCCGCCGGGAATAACACCCTGGGCCTTTTGAAACAGATTAAGAGATTTTTCGTGGATCATCATCCGACATTCCTTTCTTTTGCTTTGATAAAATCGGTTGACATACCCTATAATAGTAATGAAAAAACCTAACCCGGACAAGCCGGAAAAGTTACAAGTGAACTAAGGTTTGAAGTGCCTAAAGTTAAGGTATCGCTTTGCTCTATCTTTTTTCATAAAAAGGATAGAATTCCACAACTTTAGGCATTTTAGGCACTTTTAATTTTAGGCACTTCTTTGTGCAGTTTATTATTGCATTCAAAAATATTCTGCCAAAAAAAGCACAAAAATAATTATTAAGGCACTATCAGACAGCCGAAGACGGGTCAAGCAGGGTTTATCGAAATAGGATTTGCATGAAATATTGAGGTAAGTTTTGGTTCAAAAAATGAAGGCAATGATTCGGTTCTCAAAGTTTTTGGCGTATGTTTTGGGTCGGCATCCTGAAGAATTCGGGCTGGTGCCTGATCCGGCAGGGTACGTAAAGATAAAGGAGTTGCTCAAAGCCCTTGGCGAAGAGGAAGGATTTCGGAATGTTCGGAAATCTCATTTGGATGAGATCCTCATCTCACTTCCGGAACCCCCCATCGAAATTGAAGGACCGTTGATTCGGGCCAAAAATAGAGAGGTCTTGCCCAAGCCGGTAAAAACCACGACACTGCCCAAACACCTTTATACGTGTATCCGAAAGAGAGCGCACCCCCATATTTTGGAAAACGGTATCACCCCTACGGGAATCCCTTATGTGGTCATGTCCGATTCTAAGGAAATGGCGGAACGCATGGGAAAGCGAATCGATCCGGAACCGGTTCTCCTTACCGTGCAATCGGAAAAATCAACGGAAAGAAACGTTCAATTTTACAGGATGGGAGACAACCTTTTTCTGGCCGATACCATCCCCTGCGGATGTTTTATTGCACCTCCGCTCCCCAAACAACCGACTGTCATGAAAGCCAAGGAAACGGATATGGAAAAGAAACGGGATCCCCAACCCGGTAGTTATCCGATCGCGCCGAAGCATATAGAATCAAGAGGAAAACACAAGGGGAAAAAGAAGGATATTTCCTGGAAACAGGAATTGCGGAACTTAAGACGGCAAAAGCAGAGACGACGATAGAACGGCAGTATTATCAGTCGATTCGAGGAGATAAAACCGTTTGACATCCCCGCCCAAAATTGGTAGAGGGCATATGGCTTGGGCCGTTAGCTCAACCAGGCAGAGCACCTGACTCTTAATCAGTAGGTTGTTGGTTCGATTCCAACACGGCCCACCAGGGAGATTATGGGTTAGCTCATTGAAAGGGCTAACCCTTTTTTATGAAACCGATGGTTGGAAGGCCGTGGTTGAGGATCAATTTAATATTGACTTATGATCATTAATCGTATTAAGTTATCAATTTATGTAATTTTGAATTGAGGGCTTCCTTGCTCAGAAAACAGAACTGGGCTTCATAGCCAAAAGGAGGGAAAATGAAACGGTACGAAACTTTTATCATTGTAGATCCGGATGTCTCGGACGAAGATCGAAATCAATTTTTGGAGCGGTTGAAAGAGGTAATTTCCGACCGACAGGGCACATTGGTTTTGGTTGATGAATGGGGATCCCGGAAACTTGCCTATGAAATCAAGAAGAAACCCCGAGGGTACTATGTGAGGCTCGATTATTGTGGGACCGGTGCTCTCGTGGATGAACTGGAACGTCTGTTTCGGATCGACGATCGGATCATGAAATACATGACCGTTCTCCTGTCTGATTGGGTGGATATGGAACAGATCCAAGAAGAGATTGCAAAGGCAGAGGCCGAAGCTGCCCAGGCAGCTGCCCAGAAAAAAGACTCGGTTACTCCGGATGCACCTAAAACCGCAACGGAAGAAAAGCCGGAAAAAGACTCGATTGCTCCGGATGCACCTGAAACCGTAACGGAAGAAAAGCCGGAAAAAGACTCGATTGCTCCGGATGCACCTGAAACCGTAACGGAAGAAAAGCCGGAAAAAACCCAAACCGAAACCAAAACAGAGGAGTCTGAATAATGGCAGCCAGGGTCCCATCTTTAAAAAAGAGCAACGGAACTAAAAAAAGAAGATTCTATCATCGCCGAAAAGTCTGCCGTTTTTGTGCAGACAGCAGCCTGGTGATCGATTATAAACAGATTAAGACCCTCCGATATTTTATCACGGAACGCGGGAAGATCATACCCAAGCGGATCTCCGGGACGTGTTCAAAGCATCAGCGGGCCTTAACCCGAGCCATTAAGCGCTCCAGGACCATTGCGCTACTACCATATGTCGGCTCTTTAGAATACTAGTAAACATAAGCAGGCTGCCTCAAAGGGAGATGAGGAACGTGCCCTTTGCACAACATGGGGGGATATCGAGGGATGTACTGACAGGTATTTCCATTACCTGCATCATCTTTGCGGTATCCGTATACATGCCGATCTTCGGTTTTTTCTGTTCGCTGTTTATCCCCTTGCCGATTCTTTTCTACCGTTCGAAGCTCGGAAGAAAAACAGGGGCCATCATCCCCGTCGCAGCCGGCGTGATCATGATGATGGTACTGGGTCGGTTTTCCATCGATTTGCTGTTCTTTTTTGAATTGATGCTGCTGGGCTTCATCCTCAGTGAGTTGATGGAGATAGACCTTTCTATTGAAAAGACGGTACTCTTTGCATGCGGTGCGATCCTGGCTTCGGCCATAGTGGGCTTGGTATTCTACAGCCAGATCATCCAAAAGGGGTTGACGGATGTGGCGGCCGAGTATGTGACTAAAAATCTTCAGTTGACACTTCTGCTATACGAGAGCATGGGGATGTCGGAAGAAAACATTCAGTTGATTGCAAGTTCATTAGAGCATATCCAATATGTACTGCTCCGCATTATTCCGGCACTGGCCATTGCCTCCACCCTATTTGTGGCCTGGACCAGCCTGCTGATATCAAGACCGCTGCTGAAATCCCGCGGCCTTTATTATCCGGACTTCGGACCATTGAATTTATGGAAGCCGCCGGAGCATTTGGTGTGGGGAGTAATCGGATGCGGACTGGTACTGTTGATTCCCAGTGGATCAGTAAAATTGATCGGTCTAAACGGGCTCATCATGCTGATGGCGGTATATTTCTTTACCGGAATTGCCATCGTTTCTTTCTATTTTGAGAGAAAACGATTCCCGCGGCTGCTTCGAATCTTTTTGTACAGCCTTATCGCCTTGCAGCAATTTGTGCTGATTCTTGTCATCGGGCTTGGCTTTTTCGATGTTTGGTTAAACTTCAGAAAAATAAAACCGCCGAATACTCAACAATCATGAGGTCTCGTTCAACAAGACGGATTCAAGAAGGTTTGGCGGACAGATTAGCGGAGGAATAAAGATGAGAGTCATATTAAAAGAAACCATTGAAGCATTGGGCATTGTGGGCAGTACGGTGAGAGTTGCCGACGGATATGCCCGCAATTACCTTTTACCTCAGGACAAAGCAGTGCCGGACACGCCCCAGAACCGGAAAATGCTTGAGCAGCAGAAAGCCAAATTTGAGCTTCAGATCGCAAAAGAACGCGAACAGGCTGAAGAAATGGCCAAAAGGCTTGAAGGGGTTTCCTGCACCGTTAAAGCCAAAGTCAGCGAGGAAGATAAATTGTACGGTTCGGTTACGGTTCGGGACATTATGGACGCCCTAGCCAAACAGGAAGTGCATGTGGAAAAGCGGATGCTCCTGTTGAAGGAGCCCATCAAGACAATCGGCACATTCAAAATACCCATCCGGGTGTATAAAGGGGTTGAACCTGAAATTACGGTTGACGTGGTTGCCGAATGATCGATATATTTACCGATAATGCCCGAAGAAATTTTCGGAAACTTACTATAAAACCCTTGAAACCCACTCGGACCTGAATGGCGGACGGTCGCTTAAAGACGGAGAACGCATCTCCATTTTATCACCTTCCTCCTCAAAATCTTGAGGCGGAAGAGTCGATACTCAGTGCCATCCTCATCGACAACAGCAGTTTGTACGATATTGTGGAGGTCCTTTCCCCCGAAGATTTCTATAAATCGGCGCATTCGAAGATATATTCCGCCGTTTTGGATCTATTCACTAAAAATGAACCCATCGACCTAGTGACTCTTGCCAATCAGCTGCAATCCGACGGGCGGCTGGAAGCGGCCGGCGGCGCTACGTATCTGGCATCCCTGGTGGAATCCATCCCTTTGGCGGTTAATGCCAAACATTATGCGAAAATCATCCATGACAAGGCGTCGCTGAGGCGTCTCATTGAAAAGGCCCATCAAATCGCAAAGTATTGCTTTGACAACAAGGGGGAGGTGGATGATGTCATCGATTTCGCCGAAAATGCCATATTTGAAATATCGGAGGATAAGTTACGGCCTTCTTTTTTTCCCATCAAGGATCTCATCGAGAAGAATATCGATGCCATTGAAGAGCGCCAGGGCAATAAAGCCCTGCTAACCGGAGTTCCCACCGGATTTGCCCGCTTGGACAGTCTGACCGCAGGATTTCAGAACTCGGATCTCATCATTCTGGCCGGCCGTCCCAGCATGGGAAAAACCGCGTTTGCATTGAATATCGCTCGAAATGCCGCCATCGATGCCAATACCCCAATTGCTGTTTTTTCTCTTGAGATGTCCAAAGAGCAACTGTCCATGCGAATGCTCTGCGCCGAAGCCAGTGTGGATTCGGCACGACTCCGCAGCGGGTTTTTCAGCAAAAAGGACTGGATGAACCTTACCGATGCCGCCGGTATTCTTTCCGAAGCCTCCATCTATATTGACGACTCTCCGGACCTCTCCGCACTGGAAATCAGGGCAAAATCGAGACGGTTGAAAATGGACAAAGATATCGGTCTCGTTGTTGTCGATTATCTGCAGCTGATGAGAGGACGGCATTCCGCTGAAAGAAGGGATCTTGAAATTTCAGATATCTCCCGTTCTTTGAAGGCCCTGGCGAAAGAACTGGAAATTCCGGTATTGGCCTTATCCCAGCTCAACCGGAAACTTGAGGAACGCAGCGACAAGCGCCCCCAGTTATCCGATTTGAGGGAATCCGGTGCCCTGGAACAGGATGCCGATGTGGTGGCGTTCATCTATAGAGATGAAGTATACAACCGGGATGAAAACAATCCTAAAAAGGGAACCGCTGAAATATTGCTGAGAAAACAGCGAAACGGCCCCACCGGCGATGTGGCGCTGAAATTTTTCGATACATATACTCGATTTGAAGATCTGGACACGGGTCATATGAACCAGTTCGAGTAGGAGGTTTCCGCTACCTAACCGTATGAAGAAACTTTTTGGAAATACCGGTGGCCTCAAGGCGAATCATGTCCGCCGGCTTGAAAATCTTTACAGACGTCGCATTCCCGCCCAATATTTAATCACCCCGGAACTGGCTCGAGATGTGAGCCGATTGTCACATGAAATCCATCGACAAATCGGACTGCTGATTAATCGCTCCGGCAAAATCGTTCATGTCCTCATCGGCGACCATCAAAAGATCATGATACCGGATTTAAGCGAATTTCGCACCGCACCCGGCCGGCTCAAAGGCCTCCGGTGTATTCACACCCATCTGAAAAACGACCCGCTGACCCAGGACGATCTCACCGACTTGGCGTTGTTGCAGCTGGATATGATGGCCGCCATCGGTGTCGCCCAAGATGGACTGCCTCGTAAGATTTATGCCGGGCACATCATGCCCAGCAGCGAGAATGGAAACCCTTACCAAGAGATGCCGCCCATGGATTCGGGCCACCTGGATATGGGATACCTGGAATTCATCCAAGCACTGGAGACCGAGTTGGCCCATGTGCAGGTCACACACAAGTCGGCTTCCGACAAAGAGAAGGCGCTGCTCATCAGTGTGACCACCGCCCTCAAGCCCGTGGCAATGGATTCTTTGGCAGAACTCAAAGAGCTGGCCGTCTCCAGCGGGATCCATGTGGTGGATACCGTATTGCAGCAGCGAAAGCAGGTGGATTCAAGATTTTTACTGGGACGCGGCAAACTTCAGGAAATATCGGTTACCGCCTTACAGAACGGGACCGATCTGCTTATTTTCGATCAGGAACTCAATCCATCGCAAATCCGTTCCATTACCGATCAGATCGATTTGAAAATCATCGACCGAACCCAATTGATCCTGGATATCTTTGCGCAACGGGCACAATCCAGGGAAGGAAAACTCCAGGTGGAGCTGGCGCAGCTTAAGTATCTTCTACCGCGGCTGGTGGCAAAAAATACCGCCATGTCCAGGCTGACCGGGGGTATCGGCGGGCGAGGGCCGGGAGAAACCAAACTGGAGATCAATCGCCGTCGTGCTCGTGACCGCATTGCCATGTTGGAAAAGGAGTTGTCTTTTGTCCGTAAACACCGGGGCCGGCAACGTGCAAAACGGAACAAAAAAGAACTCCCCATCATTTCCATCATCGGGTATACCAACGCCGGCAAATCGACCTTGCTCAATACACTCACCAAAAGCAACGTGCTGGCCGAAAACCGCCTGTTCGTCACATTGGATCCCACCAGCCGCCGGTTAAAATTCCCAAGGGACATGGAAGTCATTATTACGGACACCGTCGGGTTTATTAAGAATCTTCCCAAGGACTTAATGGTTGCCTTCAGAGCAACCCTTGAAGAACTTGAAAACGCGGATCTCCTGTTGCATGTGGTGGACATCAGCAACCCTCGATTTCCCGAGCAGGTGGAATCGGTGGAAACCATCGTATCGGAGCTTCAGCTCCAGGCCATCCCCATTGCCCGGGTTTTGAACAAAGCGGATTTGGTGGACAAAGAACACACCCATAATATCAGCAGAGTATGGGATGGTATTTGTGTCTGTGCTAAAGATACACATACGTTGGGGCCTTTGATTCAAAAAATGGCGACCCTGATCAGTCCGGTATGGGAGCAGCGGCTAAATCGATATTCCGGGGCTTCGGCTGCGAAATCCCAATCGCGGGATGAACAAATGACGCGGGATGAACGGTTTTAAGTTGACTTCAAGCGAAAAACCGAATAATAATTCATCCCTTATGGATTTGGAGCAGGTTCAAAAAATCGGTATAGCCGCCGCATATCAGGGTGCTGAAGTGCTTCGTTCCCGTTTCGGCAGCATGTTCAAGGTCAGTAAAAAAGGAAGAATCGACCTTGTTACCGAAGCAGATACCGAGGCGGAACATGCCATCATTGAAACCATCACTTCATCCTTTCCGGATCATTCCATTCTGGCAGAAGAAAGCGGCTTGAATAAAGGGTCATCACCCCTTCAGTGGATCATCGATCCATTGGACGGCACCACCAATTTTGTGCACGGGCTACCGCTTTATGCCGTATCCATTGCTTTTGCCATTGATGGTGAAGTGGTGTTCGGAATCGTCCTGAGCCCGCCTGCAGAAGAACTTTTCATGGCTGTTTCCGGTAAAGGCGCCACTCTAAACGGCTGTCCTGTTTCGGTGTCCAGCGAAGCGGTTCTATCCGAGAGTCTGCTGGTAACCGGATTTCCATACAGTATTGAAGAAGATTTTAAACCGGTCAGCGAACGATTTGTCAAGTGTTTGAAAGCCGCCCAAGGGGTAAGACGACTCGGATCGGCCGCCCTGGACCTTTGTTATGTGGCGTGCGGCAGATTCACAGGGTTTTGGGAACAGAACATTCAGCCATGGGATACCGCCGCCGGTTTTCTTTTAGTCCAGGAGGCCGGGGGGAGAGTGACCGATTATTCGGATCAACCGTATACCATCGGAAAGCGGGAGATTCTCGCAACAAACGGCATGATCCATCAGGAGATGTTATCGTTGTTATCGTCAGAGGATTCGGCATGAAAATAGAGTCTGTGGGAAGCGGTTCGATATCAGTGGACCATCGAGATGCCTGTTTGGGAGAGTTTGACGGCAAGGATCGGATCTGCAGATCCCTCTGTGCGCTTCGACTCCGATGTGCCATCGAAAAGGAGCAGAACCTCCGAATGGAACTGCTGGAGGAATTGGTTTCCGTGGAGCAGCTGCTCACCCGAATTCAATAGCCGTTTTTTTATTACGCCCATGCCCGCGTTATGGGCTCAATGGCACAATCGACGCCCCCCACCCCCAATATCATAAATCTCCGACACCCACCGAAATCCATTGCCCCTAATTCTTTCCCGAATCTCCCATATCCAGTTTTTTGCCCAGATACAGAACCTGCTCCCTCAAAGAACCGCTCTGTTTGATTCCTTTCTCAATGACGCCGATGGAATGCAATGCCGTGGCATGGTAGCGATTAAAACTTCGACCGATGGCCTGCAACGGTTGATCCGTGTATTTACGGGATAGATAGATGGCAACCTGTCTCGGCCGAACGATGGACTGTTTGCGGGAATTGGACACCAGATCGTTAATGGTAATTTTATAATGCCTGCAAATCAGGTTTTTGATAACTTCGATGGTAATGCTCTGTTTTCGTCGGGCGATATTCTTAACGACACTCTCGGCCAGTTTGACGGTGACGGGTTGTCCCATCAGGGAAGCCTTGGCCGCCACACCGATAAGGCCGCTTTCCAATTGCCGTACGTTTTCAGAGAGCTCCCCCGCCAGATACTGGGTCACCTCTTCGGGCAAGTCGTAGCCGTTTTCCTTGGATTTTTTCTGGAGAATCCGAATGCGGGTCCGAAAATTCGGAGGTTCAATGGTAGAAATCAGGCTGCACAATAGACGGCTCTTTAATTGATCCTGCATTTTGGGGATATCCACCGGCAGGTAGCAACTGGTAAAGATGAGGCGTTTATCCGCATTCAATAAACAGTCGAGCGTTAACGCCAGTTCGATCTGGGTTTTTTCCTTGCCGGTGAGAAAGTGGATATCTTCCAATAACAGCACATCGCAATGCTTGCGATATTTTTCCTTGAACTTGTCAATGTTATTATTTCGAAAAGAACCGATCATTTCATTGGTAAAATCCTCTGCTGTAATGTAGTAAACCCGCTCATCGGGATGCTGGTTCAGGATGTGATGACCCACGGCCTGGGATAGATGGCTCTTTCCCATCCCCGGTCTGGATAGAAGGAAAAGGGTGTTTTGTTGAACCTGCTTTTTGGAAGCCAGTGAGAGCGCAGCGGAATAGGCGAAATCGTTGTTCCCGCCCACAACGAATTGATCGAACGTAAAATCCCGCCGCAGGATACGACCCGAATGGGGCCGGACATTCAACTGGGGAATCGGTATCTGACGAACCTCGTCTGATGACGGATTATTTCTACTCTTTTTCCGTTCACATACTTCAACAGATAGTTTACAATCCTTTCCCAGCGCCTGGGCCATCTCCTTTTCGATCAGGGTGCTGTAGTGATTGTTTACCCGTTTTCTTGAAAACAGATTCGGGGTTTCAAGGACAAGATGATAATCAGAGAAGGATCGCATATGAAGGGGTTCAATCCACATCCGAAAACTGTGACCCGGAATCTGTTTTTTAATTGCCGCTTTTGCCTGCTCCCAAACCATCTCCATTGATCGCTTCTCTTCCGCTCAGATGTACATTTCGGCACGCTTGTGTGTGATGGGAAAAATTTGACTGAATTCAACCGTCTGGAATGATTATTGCATCTTGGTCACACCGCAACTGAACCAGTATGGGCCCTGAATATGTGAAGTCCCCCCCATGTGTCAAATCGGAAGAACACTGTTGAGCGCATTTTTGACAGTAAGTTTTCAACAAATCTTATTGGTTCGTAATCATTATATTTATTAGATGGGCCGTCACCAAATACTTCTAAATACGGACTTTTTTCGACAACAGTTTTTTCCTAACTATATTAGGTAGATTCATGGTTATTGTCAGGATTTCAACAATTCATCCGTTGTCTAATATCTTCTCATTTCTCTTATTTCCTCCTATTTTCAATGAATATTGTGTCGATTGTCAATTATCGAATATTCTTCCGGTTTGGAAAATCGTTTATTGAATTGAATTGAAAAAAAGAGAGGGGCCGAGTAATATAGAAGGTAAAAGACTCGCACGCACCCATATGAATAAACCGAGAGCGGATGGGAGCCCAAGGAACATCGACCCTCTCATGACCTGTCACTGGTGCTTTGTCTTATTTCCATGTGCGAAACTTGAGCAAAAATTTTAATTTCCAATAGTGAAAGGAATTGATCCTGAAAGAGACGAAAAATATTATTATACGGGGTGCGCGTCAGCACAATTTGAAAAACATCGATGTCGACATCCCTCGAAACCGGTTGGTGGTAATCACGGGGTTATCCGGATCCGGAAAGTCCACCCTCGCTTTTGACACCTTGTATGCGGAAGGGCAACGCCGGTATGTGGAATCCCTTTCAACCTATGCCCGGCAGTTTTTGGAACGCCTGGACAAGCCGGACGTGGATTCCATTGACGGCCTTTCTCCTGCCATCGCCATTGAACAGAAAACCGCAAGTCACAACCCCCGCTCCACGGTGGGTACCGTCACCGAGATATACGATTACCTCCGACTATTGTTTGCCCGGGTAGGAACGCCCCACTGTCATCAATGCGGCAAACCCATCGCATCCCAGACCGTGGATCAGATTGTCGATTCCATCCTGTCGATTCCACAAGGATCTAAAATCCTGATTATAGCTCCCCTTGTCTCCGACCAGAAAGGTTCCCATGAGAAACTATTTGTCCGGCTGAAAAGGGAAGGATTCGCTCGGGTCCGAATCGATGGCGACATTTTTGAAATCGAAACCGTTGGCAAACTCGACGAGAAGAAAACCCATAGCATCGATGTGGTAGTGGATCGCTTGGTTATCAAAGAATCCATCAAAAACCGGTTGGCCGATTCTTTGGAACTGGCCCTCTCCCTCTCGGAAGGGCGGGTCGCCATTGATATTCTGGGGAAAGAACCGATTCTGTTCAGTGAAAAAGCGGCATGCATAAATTGCGGTATCAGTTATCCGGATTTTGCTCCCGCCAATTTCTCATTTAATTCTCCCCAAGGCGCATGCCTGAAATGTGACGGTTTGGGCACCTCCAGCGAATTCGATCCCCGCCTCATCGTTCCGAACACCCAGCTGTCCCTGCGTGAAGGAGCGGTCTCTCCGTGGGCCAACCGGAACTCCGTCTATTTTATGGAATTTCTCGATGCCCTCACCAGGCATTACAATGTCGATATCTTCACACCCTATAATGACCTTCCCGAATCTTTTAAGAATATTCTATTATACGGATCCGGCGAAGAGGAGATCCCATTTTATTATGAACGCAACAACCGCCGCATTACCTATAAAAAATCGTACGACGGCATAATTCCAATACTGAAACGACGGTATATGGAAACCGACTCATTCCAATCCCGGGAAGAAATAAAAGATTATATGAACTTCCGTCCCTGTTCCGACTGCAGGGGCACTCGGCTCAACAAAGAGAGCCGGGCGGTTACAGTCGGCTCACGCGCCATATTCGAAATTACCGCGTTTTCGGTGGCAAAGGCCCATGAATTTTTCCAGGACATGGAACTTGAGGGTAAAAAAGAAATTATTGCCGGGAGGATCCGAAAAGAGATACTCGACCGACTGCGTTTCTTAGAAAATGTCGGTCTTTCTTATCTCACCCTGGACCGTGCCGCATACACGCTTTCCGGAGGGGAGAGTCAGCGAATCCGGCTGGCCACCCAGATCGGCTCAAAATTAACCGGGGTTCTCTACGTGCTCGATGAACCGAGCATCGGACTGCATCATCGGGACAATGCCGCCTTGTTTCAGGCGCTCCTTCAGATGCGGGATCTCGGGAACACGGTTCTCGTGGTAGAACATGACGAAGCAACCATAAAGGGATCCGATCATGTCATCGATATGGGGCCGGGGGCCGGAATTCATGGCGGATATGTGGTGTTTTCCGGTACACCCGGGGATTTGCTGGAAGATAAAGACTCATTGACCGGGCATTACCTGTCAGGAAGGAAGCGCATCGAGATCCCCGCCAAACGGCGTAAAGGAAATGGGCACGCCGTCATTGTTCACGGAGCCTCCGCCAACAATCTCAAGCAGATCGATGTTCGATTTCCGCTCGGCTGTTTCATTTGTGTCACCGGTGTTTCCGGATCGGGAAAATCGACCCTGGTACTGGAAACCCTCTACAATGCCATGGTGCAGCGCCTTTATCGGGCCCGGGTTCAGTCCGGTTCGTTTGTCCGGATTGAGGGATTAGAGCATGTGGATAAAGTCGTTCACATCGACCAGTCGCCCATCGGCAGAACCCCGCGATCCAATCCGGGAACCTATACCGGGGCATTCACCTATATTCGGGAACGCTTCTCGAGGACTCCGGATGCCCGTAAACGGGGATACAGCCCGGGTCGATTCAGCTTCAATGTAAAGGGGGGGAGGTGTGAAGCGTGCAAGGGGGACGGCATTGTGAAGATCGGCATGCATTTTCTGCCGGATATTTACGTGGCCTGTGATGTTTGTCATGGAAAACGGTACAACCGGGAGACATTGGAAGTCCGCTATAAAGGAAAGAATATAACCGAAGTGCTCGACATGACCGTAAACCAGGCGCTTCTGTTCTTTGCTCACATCGGAAATATCCACCTGAAACTGGAAACATTGGCGGATGTGGGCATCGGTTATGTTCGATTGGGACAGCCGGCAACCACATTATCCGGGGGAGAGGCTCAGCGGGTAAAGCTGGCCCGCGAGTTGAGCAAAAAAGCAACCGGCCGAACCGTCTATGTCTTAGATGAACCCACCACCGGTTTGCATTCGGATGATATCCATAAATTATTAACGGTTCTCGGAAGGATAGTAGATGCCGGGAACACCGTTCTGGTGATCGAACACAACATGGATGTCATTAAGACAGCGGATCACATTATCGATCTCGGACCCGAAGGAGGTGACGACGGGGGTTATGTCTTGGGGTACGGGACTCCCGAAGAGATCTCGGCAAATCCCGCATCCCATACCGGACATTTTCTTAAGATGGCATTAGAACGTTGATGAATTTGGTGGATGCTAAGAACAGGGCCGTGCCTTTTAGATGGCACGGTCCCTGCTTATAACTTTCTATTGCCCAAGCAACTTGATCATCATTTCCAGTTTCGGTGCTTTTCCCAGGAGCATAAAGGCGATTACCAGAGTATAGATACACAGCGATTCGATCAATGCCAGACCGATAATCATGGTAACCGTTACCTTTCCCGAAGACTCGGGATTTCTTGCGATACCTTCAACCGCAGATTTCAGTCCCAAACTTTGTGCAATACCACAAACTGCGGCAGCGATCGTGATTCCGAACCCGGCCGCTGTGACACAGGCAGTGAAATATTTTAACACATGTTCTTCCATACTCAGACTCCTCCTTTTATCAGTTAATCAATGGTCTTTAAAATGATATGGTTATTCACCACGTATTCCGCTGATGCGGATTAATGGGCGTGTTCCATTGCACCCGTGAAATACATGATTGAGAGCATAAAAAATACAAACGCCTGGACAAAGGCAACAAAAATCCCCATTGCCATGATGGGCAACGGTACAAAAAATGCGCCGGCCAGACCGAAAAAAATCGCCAATACCAGTTCATGGCCGCTCATGTTGCCGAAAAGCCGCATGGAAAGCGATAAAACCCTGGAAAAGTGGCTGATCAGCTCGATGGGCAGCATAATCGGAATCAGCCACCATACGGGGCCGATAAAGTGTTTATAATATTTGACGCCGTGATACTTGATACCGATAATATGCGTAAAGCAAAATATAACGATGGCACATGATAGTGTCGTATTATAACTTGCCGTGGGCGGGAAAAAACCCGGGATAAGCCCGGTCAGATTGCATGCAAAAATGTATAAAAACACCGTGCCCAGAACCGGAAAGAACCAGCGTCCTTCCTCTCCGGTAATATCAATCATGAAATTTTCAAGCCCTTCAAGAATAATTTCGAAAAAATTTTGTGTCTTGGTTGGAATGATGTTCAGATTCTTAACAGCGACGCTTCCGGAAACGATGAGCAGGACCATCACGAGCCATGAATAGAGCACGTGTGGGTACTCGTGGGCAAAATGCCCGAGGCCGATCCATTCAAAAAATTTGACGAGAAAAAGATAGGGATGTTCCAACTTATATTGCCTCCTCGAAAAGGATTTTCTTAAGCTCAGACAACGATGCCATAAAGATACTCATCACCACCACCGAAAGGCCGATCAACAGACCGCCCGGATCGACATAGTTCTTTGAAATCAGTATATATATTACGATGATACTGGATACAAATCTCAAGTAATGCTTCGCAAAAACCGATTTGGCGGAAGAAAGATGCGGTGGGGGAGTCAGGTTTTTCCTGAGTGAGCGGTACATGAAATGAAAATTGACGGTTACAATAAGACCGCCGGCAAGGATACCCAATGCAAAACTTAATTTTGCAATAATACCGCCTGCTATACACGCGACCAAAAGCAATATCCAGTTTGATCGTGTAACAAATCTAAGAATTCGAAATTGGATATTCATGATCAATATCTTTCATTTTTTCCAGGCATGTTACAATTTTCTTATTTTCTTTATCATCAGCGCGATGTTTCTGAACCCGGCGGCAATGCCCAGGGCAAGAAAAATGAGGGTCGCCCAGGGTGTCGAATGAAAAACATTTTCATCCAGGTAGCTTCCGATATAAAAACAGATGATTATCGGAAGCGCTACCTGAAAGCCGATACTGCTGTAATACGCCATCTCTTTGAGATAGCGTGTTGTTTCCCTTTTCATAGCCCGATCGTGGCTTTGTAACCCGCACTGAAGTGGTTTCAAGCCGGTAAGCCCCTATCATACGATCTGGGGCAAGTCAACGGTAAATTATTCACCCTGATATCACTACATCAGCAATTACAGGACGATGCGGTCCGACTGAAATACCGGACCGTCCCGGCAGACATGAACAAATTTCTCCTTATCGCCTTGCTGCACCACAGCACACCCGAGGCACACCCCGATCCCACAGGCCATGGTGGTTTCCATGGAAATCTGACACGGTATTGAATAATGTTCTGCAATGCCCGCCACACATTTTAGCATTGCAACGGGTCCGCAGGCATAGATAACGTCCGGGACCCGTCGGTTCACCGCAGTTTCCAGGGGATGGGTGACATAGCACTGATCTCCTTCGGAGCCGTCATCGGTTGTGGTGTGGACGGTCATGCCCATTTCGGCGAATTTCTCTTTGCATAAAAGATCTGCTTTGGATTTACCGCCCAGAAACAGTATGGCCCGGGACAGGTTCAACCCTTTCTTAAGAAGATCGTCCGATAGGAAAAGAAGGGGAGCGATACCGATTCCCCCGCCAGCCAGAAAAATGGTATCATGGGTGTCGGCTACCGCAAATCCGTTTCCCAAGGGACCCAGCATGTCGAGCCGGTCCCCTTCCCGGCAACTCGAAAGAATCTTCGTTCCTTCCCCCACCACTTTATACAGCAGCTCAATTCCGATTATGCGCTCATTCCGGTTAACCAATCGGTGAATTGAAAACGGCCGTCGAAGTAAAGGGTTTTTACCATCCCCTAAGCGAAGCATGACAAATTGTCCGGGAACCGAAGCCCCGTATCCCTCATTGGTTCGAATCCCCATATGGAAACAGGCCGAACCGAGGGGTCTGTTCCAAAGAACCTGCACTGTTTCTTGAAAGGTCGATGGCATTTCCGCATCCCCTGCTATCCGGTATCTATGCAATCATCTGCAGCAGCATCCATACCACGGCGGATGTGTAGGCCGCAATGGTTTATACCCGCAAGAACGGCAAAGTTGCCATTAGTCCAAGCAAGTAAAAGCAATTCTCTTCCACAGATATCGGGTTGAAATCCCAAATCCCAATACCCAAATGACAAACAATATCCAAATTCAAAAATCCAATGACCGAAACATGCTGATGACTGATCCGATTTCTTGTGACCGTTATGAATGTTTTGAATTTTGGATTTTGGTCATTGGAATTTATTTGGTATTTGCTTGTCCGCCATCTTTCTGGCGGGGTGCTTGGTGCTTGGAATTTTCAAGATTGCGATCAGACAATGAATTTACACACTAGGGTCGTGAACCGTTTAGCGGTGGGGGGAAACAAATATTCAGTCCAT
>DUZK01000050.1 GCA_013349495.1 Deltaproteobacteria bacterium | reverse complement strand
CTCACTTTAGGCACTTCAAATTTAAACTTTTCGACTTCAGCTTATACAGGATAGTCGTCCTGGTAAAAATATGTCATCGAATTTACGAATTAGAGCACTAAGGCTGCGGCCCTTCGGGCAGAGGGCTCAGCATTTTAGTACTGAAATAACGCGTATTACCAATAATCATAATTACCGCTGTACTTTGAGAGTCGGAGCGACTGCAGATAGCACGGCATTGGCAGGACAAGCCGCGCTCTGCGGGATGCAAGCACGGGCGAGAGAGATGAAAAAGTTTAAATCACTGAAATAGCAGATGGTATAAGAAACTAATAAAACTGATCGGCGGAAAGGAACCACGGTGAAGCAGAAAATATCCATCATGTCTCCCATAAATGCAGCAGGCAGATGGGCGCTCCGAGGTGTCGATGAATTCGGTGCCGCCGCCATTTTTTTACTGCGGGCATTTGTTCTGATATTCCGCATCAAGCAGATACCGTCGATCATCCAGCAGGTGTATTATATCGGTGCCAGGTCTGCCAACATTGTCATGCTTGTGGGGCTTTTCACCGGCATGGTTCTGGGCCTGCAGCTATATTACACCCTGATCAAGTTCGGATCAGCCGGTGTGCTGGGTTCTGCGGTTTCCCTTTCCCTGGTCCGGGAGCTTGGCCCTGTTATGACAGCCATCATGATTACCGCCAGGGCCGGGTCCTCCATGACCACCGAGATCGGGATCCAGCGAATCTCCGAGCAGATCGACGCCTTATCCACCATGCGCATCGATCCGATCCGTTTCCTGATCAGCCCCCGGATTGCCGCTTCCATCATCAGCTTTCCGCTGTTAACCGCTCTTTTCGACCTTATCGGTATTGTGGGCGGATATATTACCGGCGTGGCGCTTTTGGGACTCGATGCCGGCACTTACTTTTATCGGGTGGAATCGAGTATCGAGATGCAGGATATAACCGGTGGATTTGTCAAAGCCATTGTTTTTGCCGTCCTGGTGTCTACGGTTTGCTGTTTTCAAGGATATTTTGCCCATATGCGAAAAGACAGTTACGGCGCAAAGGCTGTCGGACTTTCAACGACAACGGCGGTGGTAGTATCGTGTGTTTTGATCTTGGTGTCCGATTATGTTGTAACCTCGTTCTTACTATAGACAAAAAGGACTATGGAAAATCCATTAATTGAGTTTCAAAATATTACCAAGCGGTTTGGAAATCGGACCATTCTCGACGGAGTCAACCTGAAGATCTATGAAGGCCAGGTAACGACCATCATCGGTAAAAGCGGCACGGGTAAAAGTGTGCTGCTCAAACACATTATCGGATTGTTGAAACCGGATGAAGGCCGGATCCTGTTCAACGGCCAGGATATCGGGAACATGGGCAAGAAAGGATGGAATGACTATTCCGATCAGATCAGTTACATGTTCCAGAACAATGCCCTGTTTGACTCCTTGACGGTCTATGAAAATGTGGCGCTTCCGCTCAAGCAGACCACAAAAATGAGCAAAAGAGAAATCGATGAAAAAGTGATGGCCCGAATTGAACAATCGGAACTGACCGAAGTCATTCACAAGTATCCATCGGAGATATCCGGGGGGATGCAGAAGCGTGTGGCGCTCAGCCGGGCACTGGTTACCGATCCGAATATTGTTCTTTTTGACGAGCCGACGACCGGTCAGGACCCCATCCGGAAAAATGCCATTCTGGGAATGATTGCCGAATATCAGCGAAAATTCGGATTTACCGCAGTTTTGATCAGCCATGAGATTCCGGATGTATACTTTATCTCAAACCGGATCCTTGCTCTCTATGATACAAAGATCGTTTTCCAGGGAACGCCGGAAGAGTTTGAAAATTTAAACCACCCGTTTCGGGATGAATTTATCCAAAGCCTTGAGGGCTTGCAGGTGGAATTGACCGGACTTTATTCCAAACGGCATTTTAAAGTCCGGTACCAGGCGGACCTGGGAAAGAAAAAGCCGCATGAGACGTACGTGGCCGTCCTTTTTGCCTTAGAGGATATGGAGACCATCATCGAGAACCTGGGGCACGATGCGGCACAGGAGATGATCAGGGCACTCGGCTCTTACATCAGCAAGCACTTTGGCGCTGTCGGGGGCTTTTCCTCTCGGCAGACCATAAATGAGATTGGAACCATACTGCCGTTTTCAAATCTTCATGAGGCTGAAAGTATTTTGGTCGATTTTATCCGGGACCTCAAGGAGGAAGGGCTGTGCGACCTCAGTACGGAGGCAACGTTCAATGATGATGAATGTTTCGAGTTCAGAATCCTGGGCGGGATGTCCGAGGGTAAACCCCAGGTCGAGATCGAGTCTATCATCGAATTTGCGAGATTTAACCAGAAGGAAATTGCGCGTTTTCAGTGCGAAACAAGAAAGCAGGGGTGACATGAAAAAATATTCCAATGAAACAATAGCGGGGATTTTTGTAGTAATCGGGCTGCTTTGCTTAGGATACATGACCGTCCAGCTTGGCAACGTGTCCATTTTTGGGGATGATTCCTACTATCTATACGCACGATTTACTTCTGTATCCGGGCTCAGAGTCGGCAACCCGGTTGAGATGCTGGGGATGGAAATCGGGAAGGTATCCAGGTTTAAGATGGATCAGGAGGATCAGTTGGCAGTGGCGGAGCTCAAAATAAAAAACGGGATTAAGATTTACGATGACGCCATCGCTTCCATCAAGACCGCCGGGTTGATCGGGGATAAATATGTGAGTATCGATGCGGGCGGCGGCGGCGATCTCTTGAAACAGGGAGATATCATCATAGAGACCGAAGCGCCTGCGGATATCGGTGATCTGATCAGCAAGTATGCATTCGGAGATGTTGAAAAAAAATAATTGAAAAAAATAATGGAGGTTTCAATGATCAAGCTAATGACGACAATCGTTTTGGTTTTGCTTCTCCCCCTTGTCTCTTATGCCGGGGTACCGATGGATACGGTTAAGACCGGGGTGAACAAGGTGCTTTCCGTGGCCGGTGATCCGGCACTCAAGGACGAAGCCGCAAAGAAGTCCAAAGAGGAAAAAATTCGAGCGATTATCGGTGAATTTTTCGACTTCTCGGTGCTGTCGAGACTGACACTGGGCAAGAACTGGAAAGAATTCAAACCGGACCAGCAGAAGGAGTTTGTCGGACTATACCGGACGCTGCTTGAAGACGTGTATCTGGGCAGAATCCTCGAATACAGCGATGAAAAGGTGGAATTCGCGAAAGAGACCATGCTGTCCGAGACGAAAGCCGAGATACACACCAAAATACTTGCCAAGTCGGCGGAGATTCCGATCAACTACCGGATGGTATTGCAGAACGGTGAATGGAAAGTCTACGATGTGATCATAGAAGGTGTCAGCATGGTAAAAAACTACCGCAGCCAGTTTCAACAATTGCTTGCGAAGGGGTCGCCTGCCGATTTACTGAAGACACTGCGTGAGAAGGTAAACAAGGCATAAGAAAAGGAGAAGTGACTTTCATAATTCGCGTCTAAAGGAGTTAGCTATGGAGATTACTCAGAAGGAGGAAAAAGGAATTGTCTGCATCACCATTAAGGGCCGATTGGATGGAGAATCTTCCCCTGCGGCCGGGAAAGTAACCCGGAGTATTCTGGAAGCCGAAAAGCGCCTGCTGTTATTTGATTTGAGTGAACTGGAGTATCTCAGCAGTGCAGGTTTGCGCGTGATTCTGGAAGCTGCAAAAGAAGTAAAACTGAATGAAGGCAAGCTGGTTCTCTGCGGCCTGAATAAATTTGTGAAAGAGATTTTTGTGACCAGCGGTTTTGACGCTGTAATACCGATTGCCGATACGATTGAAACCGGCATGGCCTTGTTTTAAGCGCCTGCTCCCGGCTTTAGGAGTAAATGAGATGCGGAAAGACGACCCGGATACGGAATCAGTGATGTTCGTGACGATGATCCCATGAATCTTCAGGTGTCGAAATGAGTTCGTATTCGTGTGCAAGCAACATCGTCGAAGCAGCCAATCATATCGGAGGTGATTGATGAATAAAATAACCGTTAAAGATTTAAAGTTAGGAGGCAAACGGGTTTTGATGCGGGTGGATTTTAATGTCCCGCTGGAAAACGGACAAGTAGCCGATGACCAACGGATTCAGGCAGCACTGCCCACCATCAAATATGTCCTGGACAACGGTGGCAGGCTGATTCTCATGTCTCACCTGGGAAGACCCAAGGGGGTGCGGGTTCCTGAGATGTCGCTCAAGCCCTGTGTTCCGGTTTTAAGTGGATTGCTGGGGAAGAATGTGGGGTTTGCAGGGGATTGCGTTGGTGCGGAAGTCGAAGCCGCTGTAGCGAAGTTGAGTGATGGGGATGTCCTGCTGTTGGAGAATTTGCGCTATTATACGGAAGAGACGGACAACGATCCGGAGTTTTCCGCAAAACTTGCAAAGCTATGCGATATTTATGTGAACGATGCATTCGGTGCCGCACACCGGGCCCATGCATCCACAGTGGGTGTGACCCAACATATCAGTCAATGTGCAGCCGGTTATCTCATGCAGAAAGAGCTGGACTATATCGGAGGGGTTTTGGAAAATCCTGAACGGCCCTTTGTGGCGGTTTTGGGCGGCGCCAAGATATCCGGCAAGATCGATGTCATTTCAAATCTGCTGCCCAAGGTCGATAGAATTATTATCGGCGGCGGCATGGCATTTACCTTTTTTAAGGCAAAGGGATTTGAAATCGGAAACTCCCTGCTGGAACAAGAAAAAGTTAAATTCGCCGGAGATCTACTGAAAAAGGGCGGCGACAAGATCGTTCTTCCCGTCGATTGCATGGTCTCGGATGTTTTTGATTTCACCGCCCGGAAGGTCGGTGCGCTGAAAGAAGTGCCCATGGATGGGATCCCTGAAGGTTTTAAAGGATTGGATATCGGTTCGGAAACCATAAAACAGTTTAAGAAAATCCTGCTGAATGCCAGAACCATTATATGGAACGGACCCATGGGTGTTTTTGAAATCGATGAAACCGCAAAAGGAACTTATGCCATTGCCGGCACCCTGGCCGATGCCACTGCATCGGGCGCAACCACCGTGATCGGGGGAGGAGATTCTGCATCGGCTATAAACAAAGCGGGTGTTGCGGATAAAGTATCCCATGTATCAACCGGCGGGGGTGCTTCCCTGGAGTTTATGGAAGGCAAGATATTACCGGGGGTGGCGGCGCTGACCGACAAGCAGAGGGAATGAAAAGAGCCCCTGTTCAAAAGCGGTTGAATCGCTTTTGAACAGGAGTTCTAATCGATATCATTCAATCGCCTTTTCCTTCATAATTGATCGGATCTCCCCACCATCCTTGAAGCGCAGACAGCTTTGCATGTTCCCCGGTCGGCTTTTTATAGCCGTCCCAGCTGAACTTCAAATGCTCCCAGTTTTTGTAGTGGGAATCATGGCTGCGGAATTCCGACTTTTGGGCAGCGGTTCCACAACCGATAAGAAATGCGATCAAAATTAACAACAAGCCGATTTTTTTCATAAAGTCCTCCTTCTGCTATATTAGGTTATGAAATAAGACCACGTATCAACACTTATGGGACAGGAAAAACATTTTAGAATAAATTATAATTACACAATTTAATATGTAAATGCAATATTAAGAGCCGTTTCCACGTGTTTTTTCTTCTCTGCATTAGCTATTGATCCGGCTGCATGCGCCGCCGATTTTAAATAGGGTCGTATAACCGGATGTTATAATTGACCTTTCAAGTATTCTTTGCTATCCTTTCAACAGTCGTGCGGTCACGCCCATGTATTTTGAAGCGATCAGAAAATGGATTGAGGTTGAGGAATGAGGAAATATTTTGCAGTCCTGAGCTGCGTTATACTGATGGTTGCATTTTCTGCCTGTGTATCTTCCTCTTCGAAACAAACGGGTTTCCTGCACAATTATTCAAAGCTACAACCCGACCCTGAGGCGGAGGGACTTTTTTTCTATGAAAATCCCAAGAAGAAAATTTATCGATTTGATGCCTTTAAGCTTGCTCCAATTCTGGTTTATTTTGATCCGGCCGCAGTAAATCATTCGGTGAACCCGGAAAGGCTGGTGGAAGTAACCGAATATTTCCGCAGTCAGATACTCCAATCTTTTCAAGGACGGTACCGAATCGTGCCGATCGCAGGTCCGGATGTGTGTACTCTTCGCATCGCTATTACCGGAGTGGCCCCGGAAAAACCGCGCATGACTGCCACTACCAATACCCAGGCTTTCGGCTTGTCTGATTCGGCCTTGGAAGTTGAATTTCAGGATTCGAAAACCGGAGAACCGATACTAGCGATATGGGATACTCGCAAACACGGTGAATATAGAAAAATGCATGAAGAAGCGGTAATGCGCCATGCAAAGGATACGATACAGAATTGGATCAAAATCACGATGAATTATATAGACAAGGCATACGCAGAGAAGCCCCAAGAGACCACGATTAAGAAATGAATAAACCCTATTTGAAAAACTTTCAGCAGCTGGTCAGAAAGGATATCTGGCAAATCCGGGAGGAAGAATGCCCCCGGGGCAAGCGAATTTTGTATCGCTCCTTTAAAGTGCTTCTGCTAACGCTTCAGGGTTTAACCCAGGATCGGATCCAGCTCCGGGCGTCCGCACTCACCTTTTACTCTCTCCTCTCCATCATCCCGGTATTTGCCCTGGGATTCGGTATTGCCAAAGGTTTCGGTTTTGAGAAGGCCTTGGAAGAATTTTTATTCGACAAGCTGCAAGGCCAGGAACAGATTGCCCAGCAGGCGGTGGATTACTCGCGGGCACTGCTGGATAATGTGAGGGGAGGGCTGATGGCCGGTATCGCGGTTCTGGTGTTCTTTTTTGCCGTCATCAAAATCCTGTCCCATATCGAAAGCGCGTTCAATGATATATGGCATATAGACAGTTCCAGAAGCCTCGGACGAAAGATTACAGACTTCTTTTCTTTGATGCTGATCTGTCCGGCCTTCTTTATCTTGTCCAGTTTTTTTAACGTGTTCATTACCAGCGGCGCAAAACTCATGATCGAAAAGGTGTGGCTCTTCGAAGCGGTCAGCCCCGCCATATTTTTTCTCCTGAATCTGTTTCCATTCTGTTTGCTCTGGTTTTTATTCACGTTTCTGTATATCTTCATTCCCAACACCAAGGTCAATCTGAGTTCGGGTCTGCTGGCCGGAATCCTCGCCGGAACACTTCATCAGCTTTTTCAACACACCTATATCGAATTCCAGGTAACGGTTTCGAAATACAATCTCATCTACGGGAGTTTTGCCGCGCTGCCGCTGTTTTTTATCTGGATGCAGTTGAGCTGGTTAATCGTTCTTCTCGGCGCCAAAGTCGCTTTTGCCCATCAGAATGCGGGAACCCCCCCCTTTGAAAATCATTCCCTAAAGGTTCGCAATACAGACAGACGCCTCTTATCGCTTCGAATCGCCCATTTTTTGATTAAGCGGTTCAGCGGTGAAAAGACCGCCTGGGCATCAATCGAAATCTCACGGGAACTGGGGATTCCCTTTCACTTTATCGCCATGTCCCTTCAGGAGCTTGAGGAAGCAGGGATTTTATCTCGTATCGATACGGACGGCAGGGGGAACCCGGTATACCAACCGGCTCGGGATCCGAGTGTTATGACCATCAAACATGTTATGGATGCTTTGGATCGGAATGGAAGCGATTATCCATTTGATACCGGTTCTGAAATTGTGCAACAGCTTTCGGAAAGCCTGAATGTGTTTAATGAACTGATCGAAAAATCGTCTGCCAACAAGCTCTTAAAAGAAATCTAGATTCTTACGGGTTCGGTTTAAGAATTCATCTCTCACATTTGCAATATGTTGAAATTTAAGATCGTTTTTGAACCGCAGAATCCTGAACAAGGAATGTCGAATTTCGAAGTTTTCCTATCACTTCTGCGGTTCTAAATTCCTTGTTCGATATTCTTATCTCTTTTTATTTTTTCATTCTAATTCTAACCGCGTTTGCGTGTGCATCCAGCCCTTCGATTTCTGCCAGACGGATGATATCTTTCGCCTCCCGTTTGAATGCCTCCCGGGAATAGTGAACAATGCTGGTCTTTCGGATAAAATGATCGACAGATAGAGCAGATGCAAACCTTGCGGTTCCGGCGGTCGGCAGGACATGGTTGGGGCCGGCGACATAATCACCCACCGGTTCAGGCGTATAATCTCCGATAAATACAGCTCCGGCGTTTCGGACCTTTCCGATTTCATCGAAAGGTTCCTTTAAATGAAGTTCCAGGTGTTCCGGTGCGATCCGATTCGCCAATTTGAATGCCGCATCAAGCTCGGGAACCTTGAAAATCGCCCCGTATGCTGACAGCGATTTTTCTGCTGTTTCTCTTCGGGAAAGGGTTTTCAATTGAATTTTAACCGCTTTTTCAACCCCGGATGCAATATTCTCGGAATCGGTTACCAGAATAGCAGAAGCCATGGCATCATGTTCGGCTTGAGAAAGTAGATCTGCGGCAATATAATCCGGATCGGCGTCTTTATCCGCAATAATCAGGATTTCACTGGGCCCTGCAATCATGTCGATACCGACTGTTCCTGAAACAATCTTTTTAGCCAGGGTGACATAAATATTTCCAGGCCCAACAATGACATCGACACTGGGGACTGTTTGCGTACCGTAGGTCAATGCTGCGATGGCCCATGCGCTGCCGGCTTTGTATATGTCTGTGGTTCCCACCTTTTGTGCCGCCGCAAGCAGGTGGGGATCCACGGTTCCGTCCTTCTTGGGAGGTGTCGTAATGGCAATCCGTTTAACGCCCGCAATCTTGGCCGGAATCGCACCCATAAGCAGTGATGAGACCAGGGGCGTAGTGCCGCCGGTTCCGCCCGGCACATAGATTCCCACGGATTCAACAGGGTTGATCAGCTGTCCGAGAACGGTTCCAGGCCTTTGGGTGGTGATCCACGATTTACGGGCTTGATGTTTATGAAACGCTTCGATCTGATTCGCTGCACGATTCAGGGCTTTTCCAAAACCGGGTTTTACCTGCTTCTTGGCCATTGTAAATTCTTGAGGGGTTACCTTTATTGTTTTGATGCTTAATTTCGGCGCATCGAATTTCCTGACATATCCGATAAGGGCTTCATCCCCTCCTTTTCGCACCGCTTCGAGGATTCTGGTTACTTCCCGGATATCCTTTTTCCTGAAGGACAGGCTTCTGTTGACAATCGCCCTTAATTTCCGATCAGCCGATTTTGACGGATATGAATAGATTTTCATGATATTTCTTTCCTGAGATATTAAAATGATCGGGAATTATCCGGTATTGCACCGCTGGTTGTCAATACTTGTGGGGTATCAAATACTTATTTCATAATCTGGATATCCAGAAAGCTCAAGTTAAGGCGATTCGGCGTTGAAGGCAACCCGCTTCGCAGACGTATGAAACTCGTACATAAGGGGGCGTAACACCGAACAGGGCACCGACTGAACCAAAGCATCCCGTTAAATAACAAATCGTTATGGCTTATAGAAGCTCTTTCAAGCTGTTCGATGCAACGCCCCCTAATGCACTCAGACAGTCATACTGCTGCGAATCGGCTCACCGTCACCGCCTATTCCACAAATCAACTTGGCTTTTGTAGATAACCAGGTTTCATAAAATACGATTGACATTTTAATGCGTATCTGCAGAAATATCCGTCTTTGGATCGAACTGCTTCAGCCGAGAGGATGAAAATGGAAGAGAAGAGAATCCATAACTTCAATCCGGGACCTGCTGCATTGCCCCTGCCGGTTTTGAAAGAGATTCAGGACTCGTTTCTTAATTTCAAGGGAAGCGGCATGTCCATAATCGAGATCAGCCACCGGTCTCCGCTGTTTGAGGAAGTTCTGGGCGATGCGATTGAAAGAACCAAACGACTGCTTCATCTGGACGATCAATACCAGGTTCTTTTCATCCAGGGGGGCGCCAGTTTGCAGTTTTGCATGGTGCCTATGAATTTTATCAAAGTCAACGAGTCTGCCGACTACGTGAATACCGGAACCTGGGCCACAAAAGCCATAAAGGAAGCACAGGTGCTTGGAAAATCCGTACAGGTTGTCGCGTCCTCTGAAGATAGAGATTACTCCTACATTCCCGAAGATATTCAATTCAATCCCGATGCTTCCTATGTTCACCTCACTTCAAACAACACCATAAAAGGAACCCAGTGGTCGAAGTATCCGGACACAGGCGGTGTTCCCGTCATTGCCGACATGTCTTCAGATTTTATGAGCAGGCCGTTGGACCCGTCTCCTTTCGGAATGATTTATGGGGGTATTCAGAAGAATTTAGGGGCCGCGGGAGTCTGCCTGGTGATCCTTCGCAAGGATATGCTGGATCGGATACCGGAAGGGTTGCCCGCCATGTTGAGCTATCAAACCTATGCTTCGAAGAATTCTCTGTTCAATACCCCGCCCTGTTTTGCCATATATACCGTTCAGCTGGTGCTCAAATGGCTGGAGGATACCATGGGCGGGTTGGATCGTATGTCGGTAATCAATCAGAGAAAAGCCGCTCTTATATACGAAGTTCTCGATTCGGGGGATTTTTATAAAGGAACGGTGGAATCGGGCAGCCGTTCTCTGATGAATGTAACCTTTCGATTGCCGGACCGGGATCTTGAAAAGAAATTTCTAGATGAGGCAATTAAAAATGATTTTACGGGGCTTAAGGGACACCGGGCCGTCGGGGGGTGTCGCGCTTCCATTTACAATGCCGTGGAGCTTTCAGCGGTCCAAGCGCTTACCGATTTCATGAAAACCTTTGCAAAAAAGCACGGGTAGAGAGTTAAAGCTGTTTCGGCCATCAGCGTGGCGGTTGAATTCCAAAGATACGGGTAAAGCGTTGCAAAAAAAGCGCCCAGGCCTCGGGATTGATCAGGCGGGGCGGCCGCTCACCGTTGAAAATCCGGACCATCTGTTGTGCATTCCAGTGGGCCATATTGTGACGGGAGTCCACGGTGACACCGGCTGTGTGATAAGTTGCGATAACATTATCGAAGGACAACAACCTGTGATCCAAGGGTGGCGGCTCAACGACCCAGACATCGACACCGGCGCCGGCGATCCGGCCCTCTGCCAGGGCGTCTGCCAGCGCGTCCTCATCAACAATGCCGCCGCGGGCGGTGTTTATCAGAAAGGCATCTGGCTGCATGAGGGATAACTCCCGGTGCCCTATCATGCCCCTCGTCTCGTCGTTCAGCGGGCAGTGGATGGACACATAATCGGCCTGAGTCAGGAGTTCGTCCAACTCCACCGGGATTGCCCGGCGTTCTTTAAAATCAACATCCTTAAGATATGGATCGTAGGCGAGCACCCGCATGTCGATCCCTTTTTCACATATACCTGCGACGCGTCTGCCCACATGGCCAAGTCCGACGATGCCGACGGTGCGTTCATGTGCGTTGCGGCCCTTGAAGACCTCGCGGAAAACGCCCCGCTCAGTACGCAGCGAGCGATCCGTCTGTGGGATTTTCTTGCCGAGAGAAAGCATCATGGCAATTACATGTTCGGCCACCGCCTGCGCATTGGCTCCCGCCTGGTTGACCACAATAACGCCGCTATCGGTGCACGCCGCCACATCCACCGGGTCATAACCGGCACCTGTAGTGGAAATCACCAGGAGATCCCTGCAGCCCTCGATCAGTTCATGCGTGCCTTTATAGGCGTCAGGGACCTCCCCCCGTGTCGACGTGATGCAATAGGCGTGACAGGTTTCCATTACAGACCAGTTTTTTTCCTCCGGAGCGTCGAAAGAGAGACGAAATACGGTGAAGTCTTCCCTCTTTTCGAGTACATCGGCGACATTCGGCGTTTTGCGATCGTCGAACCAGAAGACACGCTTGGCTTTGGTATTTACCGGCATGGTGCGATATTCTCCTTTGTAATTGTTGATTAACTTTTCAACTTTACCCAGCCCTCGCAGAGGATCACAAATCAAAATCAGCGATGATGAAGGTATGATCCGACGGACGGGGCAGAAGCCTGGCATCCCGGTCGATCCATGCATCTTTTGACTTTTCTGCCAGACAAGCCGTTGCCCAGATATGGTCGATCCGCCACCCGAGGTTTCGTTTCACCCCGTTGGGAATCCGGTAATCCCAGAATGTATACAGCTTGGCTTCGGTTTTGTGCCGGCGGAACACATCCACGAATCCCCAGTCTTTTAAAGTGTTCAACATCTTATGCTCTTCCGGGTGGAAACCGATGTTTCCGGACAGTGTTTCCGGGTCATAAACGTCAATGGCTTCCGGTGCGATGTTGAAATCACCCGTCCAGACCAGGGGTTGGTCCGGTCTGTAATGCTTCTTAAAATAGTCCAGCAAAGCATTCAGCCAGCCGATTTTATATTTGAATTTTTCCGAATCCGGATCCTGGCCCTGCGGCACATAGGTGTTCACAAATGGAATGCCGTCAACATGTACCGCAATCAGCCTGGATTCCTCTGTTTCGTCTCCTTCTTTAAGGCCGATGCGGACCAATTCGGGCTTGGATCGGGTTAATACGGCAACCCCGTTATAACTCTTTTCGCCTTTATAGCACGCATGGTAACCCAGGTTTTCAAACGGCGCCTTGGGAAAGTCCGGGTCCTGGACTTTGGTTTCCTGAATGCAGAGAACATCAGGGGCCTCTTTTTCCATCCATTGGACAACGATCGGCAATCGGGCCCGAATTCCGTTGGCATTGAAACTGACTATTTTCAACCTGATTGCTCCTTATGTCTATGGTTATGATGAAACCTGCGACACATGTGATGAATAAACCAAAAGCCTCCATCGGCGTTTATGCTCATCATATCATATTCTTTAATCCGGTTATGCAGTTCTTTCAAGTAACAGTTTATTCGGATGCATGATATATATCCTGAGGCGATGTCATGGTTTCGGGTCTTCGCCTGCGGCTTCGCCCCCGCAGGCAGGTTTCGGGTGTCAGGTGTCAGGGGGCACTGGTTGAGGACTGAACCCGCCGCCGGCGGGCAAGCACTGAAACCTGAACACTGAAACCCATCTCGATGATAAAAAACAGTTGCGATTTGCAATTCTGCTGTAGTAGTATCATTAGAAGCAACACATAATTTCAACCTTCACTCATACCCTATTAACCAGCAACATTAGAATTTTTTGAGAGAGGCGTCCATCGCGTCAAATAGCGGGGCGAAATCTTTAGCAGTGACATCGGCATGGTTTTTTATTGACAAGCCGGCTATAGATGATTGTATAAGGTGATAATAGCCTTTCGGTGGTAACCACGTAACAATTTACCCGTATATTACATTTACCTCACGGTTAACTTTAAAAAGAGGGAAAGGAGGGTATTCATGGATAAAATATTGAGGATCGATATGGGTGCTGGCGGAGGCCCGAAGTTCAGAGAGGATCCGGTGGGTGATTATGCCGGGATCGGTGGGAGAGCGCTGACTTCCGCTATTGTATCAAAGGAGGTCCCGCCGCTTTGCCATCCCCTGGGTGAAAACAATAAGCTGGTCATCGCTCCCGGGCTGCTGTCCGGAACCGCTGCCGCAATGTCCGGACGGATTTCCATGGGTTGCAAGAGTCCCTTGACCGGCGGAATCAAGGAGGCGAATGCCGGAGGTCAGGCTTCACAGGTGCTTGCACGACTCGGTTATGCAGCCATCGTACTGGAAGGGAAGCCCGCAGACGGCGCATTATACAAGGTTATGATCAACAAGGATGGGGTTAAAATCGAAAGTGCCGATGAGTTCAAAGGTCTCGGCAATTACGATCTTGTGGACAAGATCAAAGCCGCACACGGAGAGAAAGTGGCATGCATCTCCATCGGGCAGGCAGGTGAGATGAAAATGTCTGCTGCATCGATTGCCTGTACCGACATGGAGATGAGACCCACCCGACATGCCGGTCGCGGAGGGGTTGGTGCGGTAATGGGATCGAAAGGGGTCAAAGTGATCGTGCTGGATGACTCCGGTATGAAGATGCGAGCCCCGAAAGATCCTGATAAATTTAAGGCAGCCAACAAGGTATGGGTTGAAGGTCTGAGAAAACATCCGGTGACCGGAGAAGGGCTTCCTGCTTACGGCACCAATGTATTGACCAATGTGATCAGCGAAGCCGGGGCCTATCCCACCAAGAATTTCATGTGGGGCAGCTTCGAGACTTGTAATAAGATCAGTGGGGAGACCCAGGCAGAAACAGAGATCGAAAGGGGAGGTTCGGCTACCCATGGCTGCCACCGGGGTTGTATTATCAGATGCTCCGGTATTTATTTAGACAAAGACGGGGCTTACCTTACCAAACAACCGGAATATGAAACGGTCTGGGCGCATGGCGGAAACTGCTGTATCGATGATCTGGATGCCATCGCTCAATTGGATCGTCTGGATGATGATTTCGGGCTGGACACCATCGAAATGGGAGCGACCATCGGCGTTGCCATGGAGGCGGGTCTGGCTGAATTTGGAGATGCCGAAGCGGCGATTAACCTGGTCAAAGAAGTGGGGAAGGGAACGCACCTGGGACGCATCCTAGGCAACGGCGCTGCGGTAACCGGAAAGGTATTTGGCGTTGAGAGAGTCCCCGTGGTCAAGGGGCAGGCGATGCCGGCCTATGATCCGAGAGGGATTCAGGGTATCGGCGTTACCTACGCCACCAGCACCATGGGCGCCGACCATACCGCCGGTTATGCAGTAGCGACGAACATCTTAGGTGTCGGCGGAAATGTTGACCCCTTAAAACCGGAAGGGCAAATTGAGCTTTCCAGAAATCTGCAGATTGCCACCGCTGCCGTTGATTCAACCGGTATGTGCCTGTTCATTGCATTTGCGGTTCTGGATCAGCCGGATACATTTCAAGCCTTGATCGACATGATTAACGCCTTTTATGGCTTAAGCCTGACTGCTGACGATGTGACAGCACTCGGAAAATCGGTTCTGACCAATGAAAGAGATTTCAATGCAAGAGCCGGTTTGACCGCAGAACATGACCGGTTGCCTGAATTTTTCTTAAAAGAGAAACTGCCGCCTCATAACATCACGTTCCAGGTAAAGGATGAGGAATTGGATCAGGTATTTAATTGGTAGAGACATAATTATTCCCCACAGAGAGGGGAGGCCCCATATAGGGGTCTCCCCATTTTTATTCGCCTTCGCCTGAATACCCTGCAGCTTGTCGTAGCGAGTGCCTCCGTTGTGACAGAAAGAATGAACCATCCGCTCACATTGTTCGCTCGAGGCACAGAGGAGAATGATTTTTTCCCCGGGCGGGAGATGGCGCCCGGCGAAAAGGCCCCGGCCGCTTCGCGGCATTAGTAACTCCTTCGGAAAGGATTAAATGGGTTTAGGGATATGCAACTGACGACACTCACATTAAAACTCGATCCGGAATCAATTTCCGTTTTCAATCCGCTGCTGGGTGGCGGTGTTTCAGTATGTGCGCCGTCCGGTATCAGCGTCAAAGCATATATCTGTTCGCACCTGGGCATCGATTCCGATTATTTTGAGAATAGAATCCAGACCCTTTTTCTCAACGGTTCTCCGGTGGATGACCCGGAGACCGCTGTGCTCAAGAAAGGTTCTGTACTTGCCCTTTCAGGCGCCATGCCGGGACTCGCCGGTGCGACGTTACGTAGAGGCGGATTTTACGGTAGGCTGCGGGGAGAGATTTCCTATGACCGGGATACGGCCTGTGAAACCACGGGCGAATGTTTCATCCGTGTAAAGCTGTTCAACCTTCTGATCAAGGAACTCGGCCCCCTGTTTCTTGAAAAAGGCATTCAGGTCGATTCCGGCACGGTATCGGAACTGTTTAAAAACCGGCGCCGTCGATTCCTTGACGGGTGCCGGGCGGCTGAACTCGACGGGAAACCGATTGAACCGGAACGGCTGTGTGAAATGGAATTGCCGAAAGGGGAAATGTTTCTTCAAATTTTTATGTAAACCCCTCTACATGCAGCGTTCAAATAACGCCGCCGCTCCCATGCCCCCGCCGATGCACATGGATTCTATCCCGTATTGGACGTCTTTTTCCATCATGTTGGTCAGCAGGGTCGCGCAGAGCTTAGCGCCGGTGCAGCCCAGCGGATGTCCTAAAGCGATGGCGCCGCCGTGAATATTGATTTTTTCCATATGCTTGTCCAGCTCGAGTTCTTTCAGGCAGTAGAGGACCTGGGAAGCAAACGCCTCATTGATTTCATATAGCCCGATATCCTCCAAGACCATTCCTGCCTTATCCAGCAGTTTCGGAATGGCATATCGAGGTCCCAGTCCCATCTCATCCGGACGGCATCCGACAGTGGTATAACATCTGAATTTCGCCAGCGGCTCGACGCCAAGCTCCTTAACTTTATCCTCACACATGATGATGCTGGCGGCTGCCCCGTCAGTTGTTTGAGAGGAGTTTCCCGGGGTAACGGTGCCGTTGGCTGCAAAAGCCGGGTGTAGGGCTGCCAGCCCCTCCAGCGTGGTGTCCGGGCGGATGCCGTCATCACAATCGACGATGAAGGTTTCTTTTTCGTGGGTGCCGTTGTCCTTTTGGATATATTTTGCGGCAGGGGTCGGGACGATCTCCTTAAACAAATTTCCGTTTCTGGCCTCTGTGGCTTTCATTTGAGATCGATATGCAAACTCGTCCTGTTCCTCACGGCTGATCTTGTATCGTTTCGCAACATTTTCGGCTGTAATTCCCATGGAGACATATAGTTCCGCATGCTTTGCGGCATATTCGGGATGCGGCCGCGGGAGGTTGCCGGGCATGGGCACATAGGTCATGGACTCAACGCCGCCGCCTATGGTAATTTCCGACCATCCGGCCATTACCCTCAGTGAAGCCAGTGCGATGGCTTCAAGCCCTGATGCACAGAAACGATTTACGGTTGCACCGGATACCTCAAGCGGGAATCCGGCGATCTGGGATGCAACCCGGCCGATATTCAACCCCTGTTCCGCTTCCGGAAAGGCGCATCCGATCATGATGTCTTCCACGTCCTTCATCTCAAGATTCGGTGTCTTTTCCACGGCTGCTCTGAGGATGAAAGACAGCAGATCTTCCGGCCGCGTGTCCTTGAACGCTCCTTTTTTGCGTTTGCAACCGGGAGTGCGTATAGACGTCACAATATAGGCATCGCGCATTTTGTCCTCCATAATTCTCTATTCGGATTTTCCAAGGCTGGGCTCGGAAAAAGTGACCCCGTCGGGGTGGCTGTTTCCTTTCAATGAGCGATACTCGAAACTTGATACTTGAAACTTGGGAAAGGTATTCTTTCAATTTTAAATAGACCAAATCCCCCCTTGTCCAGTATCCAGTTTCAAATTTCCAGTTTCTTTTATTGAAAACAGAAGCTCATTTGACAATCGATAATGTTTTGTCGGTTTTAAGGCATTGAGTGCCTAATTCCTGAGCGGTTTTCCGGTTTTCAGCATGTGCTCGACACGGGCCTGGGTTTTTTCCTGTTTCCAGAGCTCAATGAAGGCTTCCCGCTCCAAGGTCAGGATGACTTCTTCATCCACCTCGCTGTTGTCGCGAACATCACCGCCGCTCATGACATAGGCAATCTTTTCG
>DUZK01000049.1 GCA_013349495.1 Deltaproteobacteria bacterium | reverse complement strand
CTGGGCTATGAAGGTCTCAATGTCGACCTGACCCAACGCAAACGCATGGAAAAGGAGCTGAAAGAAACCAATGATTTTCTGAATATGATTATCCAGTACTCCCCCAATGCCATTATTGCCACCGATCTGACGGGAAACATTATTTTTTGGAACCAGGCTGCGGAAGAAACCCTCGTATACCGGCCAGAAGATGTTGTCGGTAAAATGAACATCAAAACGATCTATGTGGAAGGAATGGCCCGGAAGATCATGAAAATGATGCGCAGCGCTGAACACGGGGGAAAGGGCAAGCTGATCAATTATCCCATGGTATACCGGCGCCAGGACGGAGAAATCGTGGAAGGCAATCTTTCTGCATCCATCCTGTACGATCCCAATGGAAAAGAAGTTGCTTCGGTCGGGATCTTCGTTGATATCAGAGAACGGCTGGAGATGGAACGGAAGCTCAGACAAACCCAGGAGCAATTGTTGAATTCGGAAAAACTGGCGGCCATGGGACGCCTGACTTCACAGATTGCCCATGAATTAAACAATCCTTTATACGGTATAATGAATACCCTCGAACTGCTCAAGTCGGAAATCTCGCCCCAAAGCAAGCGGAGAAAAATCCTGGAGATGGCTCTTTCAGAAACCGTAAGGTTGAGCGACCTTCTCCGAAAAATGCTCTCCTTTTCAAAACCCGACCAGGAGGACAGGCAAGTGGTGAATGTGAACACCATTCTGGATGAAATCCTAATCCTTCATGAAAAGCAGCTTCGTGAAAATGACATTAAAATCATATACGACTTCGATGAAGAGATAGAAAAAGTCCACGCATCCATCAACCAACTCCGGCAGGTTTTCCTGAACATGGTGACAAATGCCAGGGATGCCATGCCGGAGGGCGGAACCTTTTCAGTGAAGACACGGCAAGACAAAGATAACATCTTCATCGAGGTATCCGACACCGGAGTCGGCATCAAATCCGAAGACATCAAAAGAATATTCGATGCGTTTTTTACCACCAAAGACAGTGTTAAAGGGGTCGGTCTCGGATTGTCGGTATGCTACGGGTTCATACAGGACCACGGCGGCGACATCACCGTAAACAGTAAGCCCGATGAAGGCACCACCTTCGTGATTACGCTGCCTGTATACAAAGATCAAAGCTGATCAGTTTTTTTGGTGAGCGGTGTCAACTTGACTTTTCCCATAAAACCTGATTGACAAATATTTGAACATTCTTCAGCTCTTATGAGCATTGTTTTCCATCCGATTCGAGCACCACTACCTGTAACCAAATAAAAAGGAGGCTCACCATGAAGAATTATAAACTGATTTTGGCTCTTTCATTGGCGCTTGTCGTCGCATTGGGATCTTCTGCATTTGCGGAATATCCGGAAAAACCGGTTCAATTAATCGTGCCATGGAAAGCAGGAGGGGGTACGGATGCATTGTTCCGGGTGGTTGCCCATTACGCCGGAAAATATCTGGGACAACCCATGGTCATCGTCAACGTTCCGGGAGTGGGAGGAACCCTGGGCGCCCGGCAGGGCAAAGACTCAAAACCGGACGGCTATACGTTGACCGCAACCCATGAATCGGTTATCAGTTCCTTTCTTTCCGGGGTATCGGAGTTCAACTACTCCGATTTCATTCCTATTGCCAACATGGCGGTAAACCCGATTGTCATATCCGCCAAATATGATGTCCCTTGGAAAAACATGACCGATCTGATTGCCGACGCAAAAAAGAGACCCAATCAAATCAAATTCGGTGCTACGTTGGGCTCCACCAGCCATTTTTTGGCCCTCTATATCGGAAAACAGACCGGCACCGAATTCAAAGTGGTGGGGTATGAGGGAACCGCGCCCCGGCGGGCGGCTCTGTTGGGTGGGCATATCGATCTGACCGACAATAGCGCCGCTGCCATCATAAAATATGAGCAGGCCAAGAAAATGAGGGGGTTGGGCATCACCTCCGAAAAACGGCATCATCTCAGCCCCGACGTTGCAACATTGAAGGAGCAGGGAATCGATGTGCTCTTTGGCGTCAATCGAGGAATCTGCGCTCCCCTGGGGACTCCAGCACCGGTCGTTGCAAAGATTGCAAAAGCCTTGAAGCAGGTTCATGACGATGCGGAATATCGTGCAAAACTCGAGAAGATCGGCTCTATTCCCATGTATATGGATGCAGCCGGGTACAAAGCCTATATTGAAGAGGCCACGGGTATTTACACGGACCTTGCAAAAAATTTCGGTCTGTATAAGGTCAAGAAATAGGATTTACAGGATCAATGGATGACAGATGAGACGGGTGCTTCGGATCGGCTTGCGTTTTTAGGCTGAAAGAAGCACCCGCAAATTGAAATTTAACCGAGGCATAGGACATGCGGATATGAAACAGGACAAAGTGATCGGGATCATCCTGGTCGTTTTTTCAGCCTTCATGTATTATCAGGCAATCCATCTGCCCCCCCCGCTGTTCGGGGATGTGGGGGCGGCATTCGTGCCGAAAATCTGGTTTTCGATTCTGGGCATTTCCGGTGTGTCGCTGATCGTCACCGGCTTCATAAGAGACAGAAAGAATAGAGCGTCCGGTAGGGACGAGGTTGCTGTTGCTCATTTCGGCGAAAGATTCAAAGGATTCCTTATCCACTACCGGTTTGTCTTATCGGGGTTTATTATCTTTTTTTTATATATTTTTTTAATGAAATATATCGGCTACCTTTATTCCACCCTCTTATTCATGCCGGCGATGATGTGGGTTCTGGGACCGAAAACCGGAAAATCGGCGGCGGTCGCTGCCTTAACCACTTTGGGGGTGACCGGTATTATATACTGGGGATTTGTCAAGGTCCTGAAAGTCTTCCTGCCTACGGGCAGCCTGTTTTAAGGGAGAGCAGTATATGTTTGACATGATCATGCTGGGCGTCCAGGAGGTGTTTAAACCCTATCCGTTGCTGTTCCTATACCTCGGAACCGTAGCCGGTATCATCGTCGGCTGTCTTCCGGGATTTACCATCACCATGGGGGTCGCCCTGGTCCTGCCTCTGACGTTCGGGATGACGTCAATGGAAGGACTGGCTGCCATGATCGGGGTTATGGTGGGGGGGCTTGCAGGCGGACAAATCTCGGGAATCCTTATCGGTATTCCGGGAACCCCTTCTTCTGTTGCCACGGTATTCGACGGTCACCCCATGGCGAAAAAAGGGGAGGCGGGACGCGCGCTGGCAACCGGGACCTGGGCGTCATTTTTAGGCGGGCTCATCTCGACATTCGTGATGCTGTTCTTCACACCGCCGCTGGCGGCGGCAGCGCTGAAATTCGGGCCCTGGGAGTTTTTCTCCCTGGTCTTTTTCGGACTGACCATCATTGCCAGCCTGTCCGGGAAATCCCTGACCAAAGGAATCGTATCGGGAGTATTCGGACTGATTGCCGCAAGTGTCGGCGCCGACCCCATGACCGGCATTCCCCGGTTTGATTTCGGATTCAATCACCTTGCAGGCGGGTTCGCCTTTTTACCGGTTCTTGTGGGCCTGTTTGCCTTTTCTCAACTGATGAGCAATCTGGAAGGCAAGAGCCGGGCCCAGGAGGCATTGATCGTCGGAACCAAATTGACGTTCTCCTCTCTCAAGGTACTGAAAGATATCTTCCGCCAGCCGTTCAACCTCCTGCGGTCCTCCCTGATCGGAGTTTTTATCGGTGCGTTGCCCGGGGCAGGGGCCAGCATTTCAAATATCCTGGCCTATGATCAGGCTAAAAAAGCATCAAGGCATCCTGAAAAATTCGGCACCGGGATCATAGACGGGATTATCGCTTCGGAATCGGCAAACAATGGAACCGAAGGGGGTGCGTTGACGCCGACCATGGCGCTGGGCATCCCGGGAGGAGCCGTCTCTGCAATGATGCTGGGAGCCCTCCTGCTTCACGGGATTCAGCCCGGCCCCATGCTGATCATAGAATATCCTCACCTGGTTTACGGGGTGATCGTTGCTTTATTTATCGCCCATTTTTTCATGCTGGGAACCCAGCTATACGGCATCAAATTGTTCGTGAGGCTGACCCGATTGCCCATTTATGTGCTGGTGCCGTCTATTCTCGTGCTTTGCGCCGTGGGATCGTTTGCCATATTCAACCGGTTTTTCGATATCTGGGTGCTTCTGATTTTCGGAACCCTGGGATACCTCATGTCCAAGTTTAAATTTCCCTTGGCGCCGGCTATTCTGGGAGTCATTCTCGGACCCATTGCAGAGGTGAATTACAGGCGGGCGTTGCAGACGGAAAGCGATATGACGCTGTTTTTTACAAGGCCGATATCTCTGGCTTTCCTTGTCCTTGCGGTGCTCTCGCTGATATATCCATTTTGGCAAAATTACCGGCAAAAGAAACGGCAGGCTAAATCATAAACGTTCCGCCGTTGACATCCAGCGTCACACCGGTAACAAACGGGGAATCCATCAGATAGTCGAAGGCTCGAACCACATCACCCACGTTTCCGATCCGGGGGACCATTACCTTTGCTTTCAGGCTGTCTATCTTTTCTTCGGACCATTCCAGAAAGGGGCCGGCATCTTCAATAAAAGCAGGAGCGATGGCGTTGACCGTAATGCCGAAAGGTCCGAGCTCTCGGGCCGCATACCGGGTCAATCCCAACATTCCGGCCTTGGATGCCGCATAATGGGGCCCGATAACACCGCCGCCGCGGGCTGCCACGGATGAGATGTTGACGATCCGACCGAATCCTTCTCCCTTCATATCCTGTACCACCAGTGAACACCAGTAAAACGCCCCGTTCAGATTAACACCGATGGTGTCATCCCAGTCTTTAAAGCTGATCTCGTCAAAAGACCGGATGGGCATAATACCCGCATTATTGACCAAAACAGTGATGGGCCCAAAGACTTCTTTCGCCTTGAGATAAAGGCGTTTAATCTGTTCTGAATCGCTGTTATCCCCCTTTAAAACCAGAACCTTCCGCCCGTTAGAGAGTTGGGCGTTTAATTTGCTTTCAGCGATCTTTGCATCCGCATCGTTTCCCGCATAGGTAACGGCAACCGATGCCCCTCTTTTCACCAGTGCTTCGGCCAACCCGAACCCGATCCCACGGGTTCCGCCGGTTACGATGGCATTCAATTTATTCATTCCAATGCTCCTCAACCAGACTTAAACCCCGTCCCAAAGGCGTAAACCCGATACTTTTTTGAAGTGCGCATCATAAGTGACAATGGTGGAACCTGTTTCCAAAGCATGGGCGGCAATCCAAACATCGTTGATGGGAATGGGGGTTCCGGTTTTGGTAAGAGATCGCTTTACTTTACCGAAAACTTCGGCGGTTTCCGAGGTGGCATTCAATATTTTTACAGCGGGTTTAAGCAAAAACTGAGTGAGTGTTTCTTTGTTTCTTCGCTCCCGTTTTCCACCCGCAAAACCGGCAAATAAGCTCTCCAAGAATAAAAATCGACATATAAACGGTCTCGGCATCGGAAAGAGCATCCAGAACCGCCTCATCACCTGCCAAAAGTCTCGTGTAGGCATTGGTATCCAATAAAATTTTATTCACTGCCAATCCCCATCATCTATTTTTCTTATATCGCCAACCTTTTTTTCGAATTCAGTGAGCTCTTTGCTGGACCACTGGCCCGAAAACTCTTCAAAATCGCTCCTGTTTCTACCTCGATCCTTTGGTTTCACCCCAAGTGATTCTTCTAGAAGCTTTTTAATCGTCTTGTTGACACTTAAACTCTGTGATTCGGCTTTTGACTTAATGAGCCTAACGAGTGGTTCGTCAATGCCGTGTATCGTAATAGATTTCATTTTTTTCTCATTTTGATTCAGGATTTGAACCATAGCGCGGTTCACTATTTAAAAAAAATAGTTCATTTTCAGCATCAAATCAATATTAAATATACATCAATCCAATAGAAATGAAGACCGGTTCGTTTATTCCATCATTCCAATTACCTGTAATCTTCTCTCACCGGGCAAAACACATCGAGGATGAAGCTGTCGGTGATGGCTGCTCCGGAGTGAATGATATGCGGCGGCAAAACAACAACCGATCCCGGTCCAAGTCTTTTGGTTACACCGTCTACGGTCAGTTCGAACTCCCCTTCCATAACATTCACTACCTGCTCATGGGGGTGAGAATGCTCGGGAACCCCTGCGCCGGGCTCGATGTTCCAGTATGCAAAGGTCATATTCTCCGAATGGACGAACCTTGCCTTGGCTCCGGGCGCAACTTCCCTGACTTCGATTTCCTCAAGATTTCGATGATCCATTTTTATCCTCCTGTCGACTGAGTAAATGCTTGATTTTCAAACTCCGTGGAGTTTCCCAAAATGCGAAGTTGTCACATACCAAAATTCATTGTCACATTAAAGAGACATAAGCAAATATAATTGACAATAGGGATTGCTTTGAATATGTCAGCTATGTTCGGCTGTTCACAAACAAGTTTGGGGCTTCGCCCCGATTGGAATGTTGGAATGATGGAGTGCTGGAATAATGGGTTTTGGAATAGAGGCAAGAACTCCGGCCTCAAAAAATATCATATATTTTCATTATGTTGTAGAAATTCCGAGACGTCAAACTATACGAAAGGGGACGGATATGAATGTCCAGGACATTAAAAAAGCAGCAGATGAACTCAAGGACGATCTTATAGGCTTCTGCCGGGAATTGATCCAAACCCCAAGCATGCCCGGACAGGAAGAGGCGGCTGCTAAACTGACCGTCCGGAAAATGGAAGCGCTTGGTTATGATGAGGCCTATACCGACGGGGTCGGCAATGCCATCGGAGTAATAAAGGGGGAAGATCCGGACGCTCCGGTTTATATGCTGAACTCCCACCTGGATCATGTGGATCCCGGGAATCGGAGCGAGTGGAAACATGATCCTTATTCCGGCGATATTGAAGACCGAAAAATATACGGTCGCGGCGCAAGCGATACAAAGGGCGCATTTGCCGTTCAGGTATACGCGCCGGAGGTGCTTCGCCGGCTGGGGATCAAACCCAAAGGGGATGTCTATGTTACCGGCGTGGTGCTTGAAGAAGTGGGCGGATTCGGCACCCGGTATATTTTGGAAAACATGGATACCAAACCGGACTGCGTGATTCTCGGGGAAGCCACGGAGAATCATATTAAACTCGGCCACCGCGGTGGTATCCGCTATAAGGCAACTTTTTACGGTAAAAGCGTGCATGCCAGCGCTCCGCAGCGAGGCATCAATCCGCACTATGCAGCAGCACGTTTTCTCCTTAAACTGGAAGAGATGCTGCCCGGCCTTAAAACCGATCCGGATCTGGGGCAAACCACGGTAGCCCCCACTGTTTATCACACCGGGGTGTCCAGTAATAACGTGATTCCCGGAGAAGTCGATATTATTCTCGATATGCGATCCGCCGGCGAGACGGCTGAAGAGGTTATGGATATCTATCGAAACATTGCAGATCAGGTATGCCCGAAAGATGTAAAAACGGAATTCCAATTGGTAAAGCGCACCCTGAAAAGCTATACCGGGTTGGATGACCCGTTTCATGGCGGTTTGGTGGGTGGGTTCAAATTGGAAAAGGACAGCCCCTTTGTTCAAAAGGCAGCTTCCGTCATCCAGGGCACTTTGGGATATTCGCCTAACCTCGTATACTGGCAGTTTGGAACAGATGGTCGGTTTACGGCTGCAGCGGGCATACCCACATACGGATTTTCTCCTTGCGAAGAGTATCTGGCCCATACCGCTGACGATCACGTAAAAATAGATATGATGATGGATTCGCTCTACTGCTATCCGCAGATACTTCTCTAAGGCTCCATTTTTCGATCGATATGGTGAATCATACAGTTGCCAATTCTCCAGTGTGCCGGTTGACCAGTATATCGAGTAGGATATTGCCCGGACACTGGCCCACTGCCTAACTGGTTAACTGGCTGACTGGCAAACTGGTTAACATATCTAAAAGGAGAAACACCAATGAATGAAGCGAAAGAAAAAATCTGCAAAGAAGTCGATTCGCTGACCGACGATTTATATGCAATAAGCGACTGGTTGATGGAAAATCCGGAAACTGCTTATCAGGAATTCAAAGCCTGTGAATACCTTAGCAATGTGCTCGAAAAACAGGGATTTAGCGTGGAAAGGGGTGTTGGTGATGTTAAAACATCTTTTCTTGCAAGGCCAAAAGGATGCCAACCGGCTCGCCCTGCGGTGGCCATTTTGGCAGAGTACGATGCATTGCCCCAAATCGGTCACGGGTGCGGACACAATCTCATTGCTGCAGCCAGTATGGGCGCTGCCATTTCTCTGAAAAGGATACTTGGCGATGCAGGCGGCTCTATGGCGGTCGTGGGGACACCGGCTGAAGAAGGCGGAGGCGGAAAAGTCTTTCTGGCAGAGGCCGGGGTATTTAAAGATATGGATGTTGCCATGATGTTTCATCCCAGCAATTCGAATATGCCTGCGAAAGATAATCTCGGGCGCACCAAATTTAAGATCGAGTTTTTCGGAAAATCGGCACATGCGTCCGGGTCGGCGGATAAGGGGCGGAATGCTCTGGATGCTCTCGTCCTGACATACACCGGCATTAATTCACTCCGCCAGCATCTGCTCCCGGACGGCAGGCTTCACGGCATCATCACACACGGTGGAGACGCACCGAATATCATCCCCCACTACACGTCCGGCCTGTTTTATGTCAGAGCAGGAAGCATTGCCTATCGCGACGAACTGTTTGATCGGGTCCAAAAAATTGCAGAAGGTGCGGCCATGGCCACCGGCACGGAAGTCAAAATCGAAATCAACCTGCCCAAGCTGGATCCCATTAAAAGAAATCCGGCCCTGGAAGGCGCTATGGAAGCCAATATGGTCCGGCTGGGCATACCCATCGATGAGGATGACGGCCGTAGAGGATCTTCGGACATCGGCAACCTGAGCCATTATCTGCCGGCTATTCATCCCTATTTGGGGATTGTCGATCCGGATTCGGGTATTCCCGGACATTCAGTGGCTTTCTGTGAAGCAACCACCTCCCCGAAGGGACGCGAGGTTCTGCTGAACGCTTCAAAGATGCTCGCACTGACCGCTTACGATTATCTGAATTCGGCTGAATTGAGAGAAAAGGTTTCGGCAGATTTTAACCGCTCGGAATAGTGCACCTCAAATGAAAGGGAAAGAATAATGAAAAAAAATCCGGTTAAGGATGCAGACAAGGGGTTGATTCCGAAAAGCGAGTTTATCGGACTCGAGAATATTGTGCACCTGTGCACCGGGGGTGAATCCCCTGTTTTGAAATCGCACCGGGAAGCCATCGACCGCTTCCTTGCGGATAAGGCGCTCGGGGAAGCCAGTCGAAAAAAAATGGAAGATGCCGTGAGCCGCTGTAAGACCAAGGCCGGTAAGCTCCTGGGTGTTGCCCCGGAAGATATCGCTCTTCTTTCCAGCAGCTCTGAAGGGGTGAACATCCTGGTTCATGGACTGGAATGGAAGGCCGGTGACAATGTCGTCATCTGTGATGTGGAGTTTCCGACCGAAATTATTCCCTGGACCCTTCTTCAGAAGAAAGGGGTGGATATCCGCATTGTCAAGAACCGAAACTGGTACGTCTCGCTCGACGACATCCGGAACGCCATGGACGAAAAAACGAAACTGGTCGCCATCAGCAGTGTGAGCTATTTTACGGGCCAGCGGCTTTCAATCGAAAAGTTGTCGCAAATGGTCCATGAAAACCGGTCCCTCCTGCTGATCGACGCCACGCATGCGGCAGGCGTGGTATCGGTGGAAGCAAAATTTGCCGACATGTTGGTCTCAAGTTGTTATAAATGGCTGCTGGCGACCCATGGGGTTGCAATATGCTATCGGAACAGAGAGCGTCTTGCTGATCTGAACCCACCGTTTTTAGGCTGGCACTCGGTCGTATCCATACCCGACTGGCAGGAACCGCTGAATTTTGAATTAAGAAAGGACGCCGGCAAATTCGAGCCGGCCAACCACAGCTTCATCAGCGTATATGTGCTGGAAAACGCCCTGAATCAGATTCTTAAAATCGGAGTGTCTTCCATTGAAAAGCATGTTCTCCATTTGAGCGGAAAAGTCTGGGAAGGAATCAAAGACCTGGGATACGAAATCATGACACCAAGAAATCCGGAAGAGCGGGCCGGCAATGTCTGCTTTATGACCGATCATATCCATGAAGTTACCGAATCGCTGGCCGAACGCGGGATTCGAATCTGGGGTGGCTACGCCGGTGTGGGACGCGTGCGTGTCTCCACACATCTTTACAACACGGAAGAAGATGTGGACAAGCTGCTTGCCTCTTTAAAAGAATTACCGGATTCAATATAAGGATAAAAGGAGAAAACAATGAACCTGGCAAAATTTCCAAGAAGAAAATACACAGAAGGTTTTACCCCAATTGAAAAGCTGTCCCGCCTTTCCGAACATCTCGGCGGTCCGGAAATCTACATGAAGCGAGACGATCTCCTGGGTCTTGCCGGTGGCGGAAACAAAACCCGAAAACTCGAATTTCTGGTTGCAGAAGCCCTTGAAAAGGGGGCAGACACATTGGTCACCTGCGGTGCGGTGCAGTCCAACCACTGCCGGTTGACCCTGGCGGCAGCCGTAAAGGAAGGCCTGAAATGTCAACTCGTATTGGAAGAGCGGGTACCCGGCTCATACAAACCCGAGGCAAGCGGCAATAATTTTCTTTTCCAGCTGCTCGGTGTTGAAGAGATCAAGGTGGTTCCGGGCGGGTCCGACATGATGGCGGCCATGCAGGAGGTTGCGGACGGGTTAACCCGGGCAGGAAGAAAACCGTATATCATCCCAGGCGGCGGTTCCACTCCCGTGGGCGCCACCGGTTATGTGGCGGCGGCTGAAGAAATTCTGGCCCAGACCTTCGATATGGGATTGAATCTCAGCCGGGTCGTCTGCGCCAGCGGAAGCACCGGAACCCATGCCGGTCTTGTGGTGGGTTTCTACGGCAACAACAGCAATATCCCGGTAATCGGTGTCAACGTCAGCCGCAAGAAGGAAATGCAGGAAGAAATGGTGTACAGCCTGGTCCAAAAGACGGCCGTACATGTGGGAGTGCAATCGGAAATCCCCAGATCCGCGGTTGTATGTTTCGATGAGTACGTGGGACCGGGTTATTCCCTGCCGACGCCCGAGATGGCGGAAGCCGTCAAGATGCTCGCCCGATATGAAGGTATCCTCATGGATCCGGTTTACACCGGAAAGGCCATGGCAGGTTTCATCGATCTCATCCGCAAGGGCTATTTTGAAAAAGATGAAAAACTCCTCTTTCTCCACACCGGTGGATCACCGGGGCTTTATGTTTACATAAACGATATTCTGGAATGAAAATCGTTTGAAATTGATGGAAAGGACGCTCTCTAACATATGAATCTTCAAATCAGAATCGCAGAAAAGATAAACCCGCATCTGTTTTACGGATGGATCATGCTTGCGGTCGGTTTCCTGGGTCTGCTGGCAACCGGTCCGGGACAGTCCTATAATATCGCCGTATTCGTGAATCCGCTGATCGAAGAACTGAAACTCTCCCGCACCGCTATCTCCAGCGCTTACTCATTAGGCACGCTGATCGCGGCATTCGGCCTCTCTTACATCGGAAGGATGATCGATCGTTTCGGCCCGCGGTTGATGATTGTAGCCCTCGGCCTTTGCCTCGGAGCGGTTTGCATGCTTTTTCCCTTTGTCTCCGGCATCATCGCACTTTCCGTTGCCTTCACTGCCGTAAGGTTTTTCGGTCAGGGGGCGCTCACCCTGGGCAGCACCAACCTGGTTTCCCAATGGTTCTCCCGCCGCCGCGGGATGGCACTCAGCATTACCTCCCTGGGATTCGCAGTAGGCAATGCCCTTTACCCGCCCTTGACACAGATGCTTATTGCCGGCATCGGCTGGCGAATGTGCTGGGTTTTGCAGGGGGTGTTCGTCCTCGCCTTGATTATACCCATAGCCGGCATCTTGGTGGTGAACAAGCCCGAAGATATGGGCTTGCTGCCGGATGGCGACCCAAAGCCTTCATCAGGTGAGGAAAACGGAATGGAAGACGGCTTTACAGTGCCTGAAGCGCTGCGGACGGTGACTTTCTGGTTGCTGGCAGTAGGCACCGCTATCCCGGCCATGCTGATCACCGGAATGATCTTCCACCAGATATCATACTTCGAGGGACAAGGGCTGGACGCTCAGAGCGCCGCAAATATCTTCCCCATCCTGTCCGTCTCGATGGTGATTTTCATGGTCGTTTACGGCCAGCTGCTGGACCGTTTCAAAACCAGCACCGTGGTATCGGCGGGAATCCTGATGAATGCCGTGGCCTTGTGGCTGCTATACATCGCCGACAACATGATGTTGGCCGGCGTGTATGCCGTTGCCATGGGCGCAACCCAGGCAGCAGCAATGACCAATGCCAGTTACATCTGGCCCCGTTTTTTCGGCCGCAAGCATTTGAGCGGAATCCAGGGTACGGCCTTCACGGTCGGCATTACCGGGGCCGCGGTTGGACCCCTGCCTTTCGGCATTGCCTACGATGTATTCGGAGGCTATCATGAGGCGGTTCTCGGGTTATCACTGCTGCCGGTGATCTTCGGCGCGGCGGTGTTTTTCACACGTCCGCCCACCCGTGCGGCAAGACACGAAAAAAGTGAATAAAAGGGACTCAGGGATGAATCCACTTATCTGAAAGGAGTAACGTGATGGCGACCGTTAAGTTGATTGAATATGAAGAGGCGAGCCCCGAAGTGAAGGCGGTTTACGATGACATCATGACCACCCGGGGAATAGACTGGATCAATAACTTCTGGAAGGCGATCGCAGTGCAACCGGATATGCTCCGGCGAACCTGGGAGGGAGTCAAGGCTGTAACCGCGCCAGGGGCGCTCGATCCTCTGGTTAAAGAAATGATTTACGTTGCTGTCAGTGTGACCAACGGTTGCGAGTACTGCATCAACAGTCACACCGCCTCGGCCAGAAAAAAAGGCATGACGGACGAAATGCTGGGCGAATTGATGGCTGTTGTGGGCATGGCCAATCAAACCAATGCCCTGGTCACCGGTTTTCAGGTGGAACTCGATAAGGTCTTTCAAAACGGCGGACGAAAACCCTGATTGCGATTCGAGCCGTCTTTCATTTACCGACGATAGCTTCTGAGGATTTTAATGATGCTTGCGGGTAATATAAATGCCGATTAAATTCCATTATCTTTCTGAGTGCCTATGTTACGTTTGAGATCCAGAATGCAGCGCAAGAGGAGAAGGCATGGATAAACTTACCGTTTTTCCGGATAAAGAAATAACGAGTGCGGGTGTTGTTTCGGATAAGTTCTTAAGCCTTGGCGTCAAAACATTTGTCGATGCATGTTTCTATCTTCATGAACTGCCGTACGGGTACAATTCTTCCAAAGACGACCTCATGATCGTGTTTACGGAAAAAATGGGTACGTGCACCACTAAACATTCGGTGATTGCCACCCTTGCCGAAGAACTGGATCTGCCGGTAACCAAGACCATCTGCATTTACGCCATGACTGAAGAGATCGTAACCGGCACCAACGCTATTCTGGAGAAATATAATCTGCCTTATGTTCCCATGGTGCATTGCTTCTTGGAATACGATCGGTTCAAGGTCGATCTGACGGAAGGCAACAACAACGGAAAGAACCGGCCAATCGAGGAGTTTCTTTATACGGAAAAAGTAAACCCTCACATTTCCCAAAAAGAAGAGTATCTGCTTTATCGAAAGGCCCTGGAAGCGGATATATTGACCCGGAATGAAATGAAGGACATCGATATGAAGATCGTCCTCCATGCCAGGGAAGAGGGGATTGCTTTATTAAAATCAAAAGTCTGAAAACCAAATCCTTCTGCCCGAATTACCTCCACCACAACAAATCCATTCGACGCATTTCCCCAAACCTGATATATTGACCACATACATCATCGAGAATCGAGCATCCAATATAGAGCATTGAACACTATTTATCCGTTAAGATCAGCGTAAACCTGCCCGCCATCTTATTTCTTTAGGATCGGCAGGCGGGTCAGCGCCCTATTCAACCGGAGGTATCAAAGTGGCCCGAGAAGAAGTCTACAAAAAACTTTCCGAACATCTTTCCCGGTTACCCATGGGGTATCCGTACCGGGAGGATTTGGAGGAAATTTTAAAAGAGAATTTCTCTCCGGATGAAGCCGAAGCTGCACTTGCCATACCCACGGATACGATTCCGCTTCGGGCAGTTCCTGTAGAGGAGATTCTTGAAAACGCAGGATGCACCAAAGAAGAGCTTGGCATCATCCTGGAGCGTCTTGCGCAAAAAGGGGTGATATATTCCGGTAAAACGGAAAAAGGCGAGAAAGGGTATGCCTTGCATCAGGTGGGATTCGGCTTTCCGCAGACCTTTTTCTGGAAGGGCGAAGACACGCCGCATGCGAAAAAAATGTCCGAACTGGTGGCAAAATATTTCAATCGAAAAGTGACCATGGAATCGTTCAGTCCGACAGAGACAAGGGCGTATCGATATATCCCGGTGGGCCGGAGCCTCGATGCAGGCAAACAGGGGGTCTTCCCCCAGCATATGATGGAACGGGTCGTTGAGCAGGCCGAAATTATTGCCCTCGGCCACTGTCCCTGCCGGATGGCCTTCAAGCTTCGGGGATTCGGATGCGGCCATCCCACAGAGGTCTGCATAAAATTAAACGGCATGGCACGATATGTCATTGACAGGGGTTTGGCCAAGGAAATCACAAAAGATCAAGCACTTGACGTTATCAAAAAGACCGAAGCGATGGGCCTGGTTCACTTTGTCGATAATGCCGAAGACGAGATCCTGCACAACTGCAATTGCTGCGGATGCGCCTGCTGGAATGTAGGGAACATCCGGCGGAGAAAGATTCCCAGAGACGCCATCATGGCGACTTATTTTACCCGGATGACCCATGAGGACGACTGTGCGGGATGCGGTGAATGCGTGGACATCTGTCCGGTAAACGCGGTGGAAATGAAAGATGACATCCCGGTTGTCGATGAAGAATGGTGTATCGGCTGCGGTGTCTGTTCAACGGTCTGCGGCACCGATGCCATCGAAATGTTATTGCGGCCTGATAAAACCGGACAACTGCCCGCCGCCACTGTTTCAGAACTCCACCATAAGATCATGAAGGAAAAAGGGTTATAATAGACTCATCAAAGGAAAAAATATTTTTTACACCCGCCGAAACGGTAGACGCCGTCAGCTACGATTTTTCTCAATACGGCCTGCAAAAACTTCTGTATCTCGAATTGTGCAAACTTATCCTCGGTGAAGATGCTACTGTGAAAAAAGATCCGGCAGGAGAGGGGGTCTGGATCGTTGCCCCTCCCGGCAGGCGAATGAAGTTTATAAATTACCATTCGCTGGGCGACTATTTAATCAAAGCCCTCGAGAACAGATCTTTATCAACAGAATCGCTGACCGCTGTCTGTCAACGGGTGTTCAGGACAAGGGCCTATCCGGGGCATGACGATAGCGGAAAGCAGGCGGGCATCTGGGTGGAGACCGGGATGGAGGGTTTTAACTGCCGGCAATGCGGCCGATGCTGTCAAACCCTAGAATATTATGACGGGTGCACCATTGACAATTATCGAAACTGGGAGTGCCTCCAACGGACCGATATCATGGAATGGGTAAGGCCGATCACACAAGACGGTGAAATCGTATCCTGCCGAATCTGGGTAAAACCGGGGACCAAACATTACGCGGAGATCTGTCCCTGGCTTCGAAAGATACCGGACCGGAACCGTTACGAATGTCGGATTCATGACGTCAGACCCGAAATCTGCCGTCAATATCCCGGAACCCGGAAACACGCGGAAATGACCGGTTGTGCCGGCTTCAGCATGTCATAAATTTGACCCGGTTCCCAGTCAGATTCAATCAATTTCCAATCCCAATACCCGCAACAAATTTTTTCCTCAATCTAAGTCCTTAATGTCAAATGTAATTTAATTCCTCAGCATCACTCAATAGCTTTTTTCGATTCACCTGGTATGAATATTGCTAATTTTTAAACCGAAGACGTTAAACAATCAGGTTGGAGGATACGATCATGTCCTATCAGGTGCAACGGGGGGATACCATTGCCCAGGTGACCCAACGATACAGTGTCAGTTGGGAAAGGCTTCGACAGATGAACCCGGATGCGGTGGGTCAATCCCGCCGGACCGGGCGCTGGTTCCTTAAAGAGGGGGCCGTCATCAAAACAGAAGATTCATTCGAAACCGTATTGAAACAGAAAGTGGAAAAGGTTGCAGTTCAGAATCAGACCGTTTCAAGCGCTGTCGATACCCACAAAAAAGAGACCTGGTCCGAATACATCATCAAGCCGGGTGATACACTTTGGGCGCTGGCCGTCAAACGATTTCATGTCAATGTTGAAGATCTGATCAGAGACAACAACATCGAGGACCCCCGCAAAATAATGCCGGGCCAGAAGATCCGGGTTCGCCGGCAGTCCCTTCGGGGCACTCAAAATGTGGTGGCCAGCTGGTATGGAGAAAAATATCACGGGCGGGTCATGGCCAACGGTGAACCCTTTAATATGCATGCCAATACCATCGCCCACAAGAATCTGCCTTTTGGCACACAGGTTGAATTAAAGAACCCGGAAACCGGACAAGTTGAAAAAGCAATTGTTACAGACCGGGGTCCCTATGTGGCAGGCCGAGATGTGGATCTGTCTTATGCGCTGGCTGAAAGGCTCTCCTTATTGAAAAAGGGTGTCGGAAAGTTGGTCATGAAGGTTTTATAGCCTTTGAACGCTATATGCATTTTGAAGACAGTTTTAGAAACCCTTGGGACCCAGCGTCAACCCGCCTTCCACCGGAATATTCGCACCCGTGATATAACTGGCATCGTCTGACGCCAGGAATACCACCACACTGGCGATTTCGTCCGGATCAGCGATTCTTCCCAGCGGAATCCCCTCCTTCCACTGATCTACCATTTCCTTGGGCATGTTCCGTACCCGCTCGGTTCCGATAACGCCGGGAGAGATGCAATTTACATTGATTCCGTATGGTCCTAGTTCTTTCGCCAGGGTTTTTGTAAATCCCATGATTCCGGCCTTGGCCGCCGAATACTCGGCTGCTTTCTGCATGCCGACCATACCGGCGATGGAGGCAAAATTGATGATCTTTCCGGTTCGTCTTTCCATCATATGATTGATTACGGCACGCGTGCAGTTCATCGCACCATAAAGGTTTACATTGATGACTTCATGCCACCGTTCCTGGGTGGATTCGGAAAATATGCTGTGCTTGGATTTGAGGAAGACGCCGGCCGAGCCCCCGGCGATATTGGCCAGAATATCAATTTGGCCGAACGTATCCAATGTAAACCGGGCGAGCTGATGGGCTTCTTCCAATTCATTGACGTTAACCTGCATGCTCTTCGCCTCGTGTCCCGCCGCACTCAGCCGATCCGCCAGCTGTCTGGCGCCTTCAATCTCGATTTCCGCAATGACCAGCTTTACACCCTCAGCGGCCAGCCGCTTGCACGTACAAGTTCCGATACCTCCAGATCCACCAGTCACAATCGCCACCTTGTCTTTCAAACGCATACTGCACCTCCTCTGATTTCTTTTACAATATATGGCCTTGTATTATTCCATGATTTATTTGATTTCAACCATATTGAATTCCCACTCCTTTTTCCT
>DUZK01000048.1 GCA_013349495.1 Deltaproteobacteria bacterium | reverse complement strand
TGGTCGGCAGTCCATTGGACTGCCGGCGGCGCGGCCTTATGCATCGTCTGTCTCATCGGTATCTTCGGTTCGATCTTTTTGCAACAGATCCGAAATCGGGCCGAGGAATTTTTTCCATCCTCTTTTTTTAGAAGCGGGCATCGTCTTTGCCAGCCGAATCCGTTCCTCCTGGGAGGTTTTATGGCTGTTCGCGAGTCTTATCTTTTCGACCAGATCCTCGGTTTCAGCCGGTTTGATGAGGTAATCGTACGCCCCGAGTTCCATCCCTTCGATCGCCGTATCCACTCGGGCATGACCGGTCAACATGATAATGTGCATCAACGGATTGATGGCTTTCATCTCCTTGAGGATATCCAGGCCGCTTTTCCCCGGCATCAAAACATCCAGCACCACCACATCATATCCCTCCGATTGGATCCGGGCAATGGCGTCGTCGCCATTGTAAACACAGGTTACGTAAAAATCCCGAACCTCGAGACGCTTGGCCAGGATATCGGCAAAATCCTTTTCATCATCCACCAGAAGCACTCGAATTTTACGGGAAGGTTCCATGAATGGTCTCGCTGTTTCGGTTCTATCGTGCATCCCGATCTGTGGGGGTCACGACCCCTGTTGACAGTCCTTTTCAGTCCAATTTCGATACGCTTTCCTGATATGTGCGATCAGGGTATCGATATCCACCGGTTTTTGCAGGTAATCGAATGCACCCATACGCAGCGTCTCCTCAGCTTCCTTCTCCGACCCGTGCCCGGTCAGTATCAATACTTGAATTTCAGAATGATCCGCCTTGACCTGCCGAAGCACCGCCTTACCGTCCATTCCCGGCATCTTGAGGTCCAACACCATCACGTGGGGCGTTTCCGTTTCAATCATGGCCAATGCCGATTTCCCGTCCACTGCAAAATGCGCATCCAGTCCGCGCATACGAATACGCTCGGCAAGCGTTTTAACAAACTCCTCTTCATCATCCACAAGCAACAATCGAATGGGCTGCATCGGTACTCCTGAATAAAACATATTAATATCTTCAAAAAGTTATGGAATGCCAGATGGCTCTTTCGATCGGATCATACTGTCAAGCACACAGGGAATCAATGGTTTTTTACAACCGCAAACGGACTGGAATTCCTCATTCGTATTGAACATTCGTGTTGTATTGGTGTCAAGTTGATAGTATAGAAATCAATTAAGACGGGTGCCCCATGAGAGATATGATAGGTGAATAACGCGAATCCCGAATCCGTATCTTGTTGTTCCCGCTCGGCTGGGTTATTTAGCCGTTTTGAAATTGCGGAGGCATTGGCATGCCATATCCCAATGTGTTGAAAATTCCCCCAAAAAGGAAAAAAGGAGCTCGTCATGAATAAGATTAAAATCCTGCTGGTCGACGATGAGGAAAAATTCGTCAAAGCGCTTTCCGAGCGAATTCAATTGCGAGACCAGAAATCAGACATTGCCTTAAACGGAGAACAAGCGCTGAAGAGCGTCGGTGAGGAAACCCCGGATGTCATGGTCCTGGATCTTAAAATGCCCGGGATGGACGGGTTGGAGGTGCTTCGCCGTGTCAAGGCGGCTTATCCCGAGGTTCAGGTGATCATGTTGACCGGGCAAGGTACGGAAAAGGATGAAAAAGAAGCCCGCCGCATAGGCGCATTTGAGTACCTCCAAAAACCGATTGAAATTGAAAACCTCATGAAACACATTAAACGGGCATATAAGAGTAGAATCGAAAGCGGTTTGGCGGCAGCCACTTTTGCCGAAGCAGGAGATTTCGATACCGCCAAAAAGATCATGGATCGTAAAAAGGAGGAGCATTGAGCCGTTAAACAAAGAGACATGCTTCGACAATCGACAATGCCCCGTGCATCGGTTACAGGTTATACCGTTTTATTTTCCGCCACAACGATACGCGGTCGATCCCCAACACACGCGCGGCTTTGGTTTTGTTTCCTTCGTTTTTTTCCAACACCCACTCGATGTAACGTTTTTCATGTTCTTCCAAGGATGGAAAATTCGAATCCGGCCGGCGAAAGATCTCGATGGTCAGATCCCGCAGATAACCCGGTAAATCCTCTACCCCGACCATGGGACCTTTTCCCAACGTCACGGCGCTTTCAATGACATTCTCCAACTCCCTGATATTTCCCGGCCAACTGTATTGTGACAATAAGGCCAACGCATCCCGGTCGATTTCCTGAATATTTTTTTTCTTTGCCTGGATGCTTTGTCCTAAAAAATGATACGCCAGCAACGGAACGTCCCCCTCCCTTTCCGCCAACGGCGGAAGTTGAATCGTAATCACATTGATGCGGTAAAAAAGATCCTGCCGAAAATACCCTTTTTCCACATCCTCCTTTAAATCCCGATGGGTAGCGGCAACAAAACGGACATCGACCGGTATTGCCTCAACACCGCCGACACGCAGAAGTTCTTTCTCCTGCATCATACGCAGCAATTTCACCTGCATGGTCAACGGCATATCACCGATCTCGTCCAGAAAAACCGTTCCGCCGTCCGCCGCCTCGATCAGTCCTGCTTTTTGTTTCGTCGCACCGGTAAAGGCATCCTTTTCATGGCCGAAGAGCTCATTGGCCATGAGTTCCTCTGTGAAAGAGCCGCAATTGAACGCTATAAATTTCTTCTCGGATCGGGGGCTCAGATTATGAATCGCCTTGGCGACCAACTCCTTACCGGTCCCGCTTTCACCCAGGATCAAAACATTGCTGTCCGATGGCGCGATTTGTTCAATGGTTTTTTTCACGGAAACCATCGCCTCGCTTTTTCCGATGATAAAAGGCATCTGCCTTGTCTTTTTAAGTGATTCCTTCAGTTGAAGATTTTCCAGCACAAGTCTGCGCTTCAGAAGCGCTTCTTTGGTAATTTGTCGGACCTCATCAAATTTATAGGGCTTTCCGATGTAATGGTATGCACCTTCTTTCATGGCGTTTACGGCTGAATCCACGGTCGCATAGCCGGTGATCATGATCACTTCGGTATAGGGTTGAAGCTTTCTGCTTTTCTTTAAAACCTGCATCCCGTCCACATTTTCCATCTTAAGATCCGTAATCACCAAATCGAAACTTTTTTCTTTCAGCAGATTGAGCGCTTTCACCCCGCTGTCCACCGCCATGACTTCATATCCTTCCTTTTTAAGGATATGCTCCATGTTTTTGCGGGCGATGTCTTCGTCTTCTACGATAAGGATTATTTCTCTTGAGAATTCCACACGTGTCTCCTCGGGTGGTTAAAGGCGATACTACTCAATCCGTTCATCTCGGCAATGTTACCGTAAATATTGCCCCCTTGTCCGGTTCACTTTTAACGTTTATGCGGCCGCTATGCTGTTCAATGATTCCATGGCTGGTGGAAAGACCCAGACCTGTTCCCACACCGACATCTTTTGTAGTGAAAAAAGGATCAAAAATTTTTCTCAGATGTTCCTTCCGTATGCCTTTGCCCGTGTCTTCGACTTGAAAAGTAAATTCTTTGCCGTTTTTCAGGATAGCGGCATTAATGCTCAATTGTCCGCCGTTTTCCATCGCCTGGACGGCATTGATGATCAGATTGATGAGGACCTGTTGAATCCGTTGGGGATCAATATGGACCATTAAGCCCTCGGGTATGCTGATATTCAGTTCGATTGAAGTCGGTATTTCCGCCTTGACCAATTTAATGGTTTGATCCATCAAGTCCTTGAAATTAATATCTTCCGGGCTGAAGCCTCTATCCCTGGAAAATTCCAAAAGCGCCCTGACCGTATCCCTTGCCCGTTCGACTTGTTTTTCCGATTCCCTCAAGAGTTCTTTCTTATATTCAGGATTCGCCTCTTCGATTTCTTCAAGCAGAATCTGAATCGAAGTGGAAATATTGTTCAACGGATTATTCAGTTCATGGGCGACGCCCGAGGTCAGTGTGCCCAGGGAAGCCAATTTTTCAGTCTGAACAATCTGTTCGTTACGTTTGTTAAGCTCATCAATCATCATGTTTAGACTCGCGACCAAGGATTCAAATTCATCGCCGGTATAGATTTGCGGAATTTTTTCATACTGGCCCTTAGCGATTTGAAATACCGCATCTTCAATGGACTTGAGAGGGCGGTTGACATTGATGATTAAAAAGAGAGTGGTCAGGACCGAAAGAACAAATAAGCATGCCAGCGCGATGACGTGATAAATTTTTGATTTTTCAATAAGACTTTGAACGTAAATTCGTTCATTCCTAAGGATGTTTTCAAAATCGGTGGTAATTTTTCTCCCTTGCTGCTGGGTTATGTTGCGATATCTTTCGAAATCGTCGATTGTATCCGAATCAACCTTTAACGAACCATTGCTTTGATGAAGCAATAGGAAACCGCTAATGGATTTCTCATATCTTATAATATCAATCAGCATTTCTTCAAGATTCTTTGCCAGTGTATATTTTCCATACTCTTCGGTGATATAATTTAAGGATTTTTTGGCCCGGTTGACATATGAAATCGCTTCCTCGATATGTTTTATATCAAGAGACAAAAAGTAATTCTTCTCGTATCTCCGCGCCTCCAATATGATGTTGAAGAGCGTATCTTTATTTTCGATAATCTGCAGTTTTTGATTGAGAACGTAATGACTGTAATAACTGAGAACCAGCACGAACAGGCTGATGATCATAAAGACAGGAAAGTGGAGGATGATTTTCCGTTTAAAACTGATCTTCATTTTTTGCGTGAGTATTCAGTATTTGGTCTTTCGTGTTTAGCAATCCAGTGCGCTGATATAAAAAGATATAATTTACACCAAACACGAAACACTTAATGTTAAGAATAATAGGGTCGTTCAACATTGCAGAAGACCTTTTTGACACCCGGAACGCTCTGTAGGATCTGCAAAATTTCCTTTGTTAAATCATCCTGAATGGTCTCACGAACATGTCGCTGCAATCGCGGGCTGGCAATACCGGTTCTTCTGATCCGTTGAGCCGGTACCTCCACATAAACCATGCCGTCTATCGACTTGACTTCCGCATCGCAGACTTCTTTAAGCGCGGCTTTCGCATGGCTGACGATGGCAAGATCGGTGATGGTTTTTTGCGATTCCGGAGTTGTGGTAAAGGCCTCGCTCTTTGCTGCGGTGCAAATAATATCGCATGCATCGGGAATTTTCAATCCCCCGATGTGGAGGCAAATATCATACATATGCGGATCCTCAATATCCGCCTTATATAGATAGCGGGTCCAGCGTGCCCGTTGTTTATCTTCGTTTACAAGAAAGGCTGCGGCTTCATCCCGGGACAGCTTGCGTTGTTCCTGCACAAAGGCGATACGCTCGTCCATCTCGGCAATGACGCGTACTTTCAATACATGACGAATTTCAGGAATAAGCAGATGCCCTGCATGGCCATGATAAACCACCTTGTCTTTCTGAACATGATCGAGAAGGGCGGCGCGGATATAAGCGATATACTTCTCCCTTCCATGGGTAATCCGGTCGAGCATGGATGGGGCATCATGGATGGATTCCAGCAGTTTTTTTTCCGATATTTTGAAATATTGCGAGGCCTCGAGCAGAATCTCTCTGCTGACGCACTCATATCCGAGCGTCTCCGCCACTTTCTCGGCAATTTCCTTGCCGTGACTGTAGGATCCCCTTGAAATCGTTATAATAGCCATACCGTACTCACTCCTTCCGTGGCGGCTTGAGATTCATGCCGCAACCAGATAATATCATGTTTGAAAAACGCACTCATTGAATTCCATAAAAAAAATAAAGAACGGTCAGCTCTACGGTCAAGAAGACACAGGTCATGATAGCGCCTGCCTTTGCATAATCGACCGTGCGATACCCCCCGGGTCTCATTACCAACGCATTCACCTGATGGGTCGGCAGTACAAAAGTGTTGGAGGCGGATAAACCCACCACCAGTGCGGCCATTCTAGGATCGCCGCCGGCAATGACAACCATATTCATACACAACGGCACCAAAAGTACCGTAGCACCCACATTGGAAACAACAAGAGTAAAAAAAGACGTCATCAGGCCGACGACCGCCAGAAGAACAATGGGGGACGGCTGACCGATAACGCCCAAAACAGTTTTTGCTATAAGAGCGGCGGTTCCTGTTTTTTCAAACGCAATTCCGAGTGGAATCAGTCCCGCCAACAGGAAAACCGTCATCCAGTCCACCGCCCGGTAGGCTTCGTCAATGGAAAGCACACCGGTAATAATCATCCCCAATGCACCCGACATCAATGCAACCGAAAGCTGAACCTTAAAAATAATGATCTGCAACAACGCCACCGCAAGCCAGGTAATGGCCAACACCGCTTTCTGGGGTCTCATGATTTCCCCTTCCAGCTGGGATACAAAGGCCAAGGCTCTCGGCTGGGGGCGATCGTTGATAATGTGAAACCGCTCCCACGGTCCTTGCAATAACAGGGTATCTCCCATATTCAACCGGATACGGGTCAAGCCGCCGTAATATACCCTGTCGCCTTTAATCAGGCCGATGGGATTGAGTCGATACAACTCCTTGAAATTGATCTCGCTCAGGGTTTTTCCGATCAGTTCGGATCTCGGCGGTATGATGGTTTCCGCCATACCCGCATTGGTTCGGGCGAGCGTCTCTGCAAAGACGTCCAGACCGCCTTTTATTTGCCATCCAAAATCCTTGGCAAGTCTGCGAATGTTTCTCTCCCTGCCGACAACAGCGATATCATCGCCAGCCAAAATCTGGTCCGTGCTTCTCGGCACAAAGTTTCTAAGCTTTTGAGCGGAATGATTGACGGCTACCACGGTGGCAAGATACCGGGTCCGAACACCCAGTTCCTCAAGGGTCTTCGGGCCCTGAAAATCTTCGGGAATATGTATTTCATATAAATTTTCGAGAACTTGATAAACTTCCATCAGGGAGGCGGTGACGTCTTTGTCGGCTTCCCCTCCACCGGCGGGTAAAACAAATCTTCCGAAAATCACAAAATACAGGATCGCACTTAACAGCAAACAGATGCCGATGGGCGTTTGGGTGAATAGACCGAAAGGTTCTAATTTTTTGCCCCCCAACACCATCAAATCATTTAAAAGAATGGTCGGGCTGGCGCCCACCAGCGTGATGGTTCCGCCGATAATGGCACAGAAACCCATGGGCATCAAGATCCTTGAGATGGGAATTCCCATCCGTTTGCTGATCCTCTGCGTTGCAGGCAAAAAAAGTGCGGCGGCGCCGATGTTCTGCATCATGCTGGAAATCATTCCCACCGTGGCAGACACCAACATGACAATCTTTTTTTCGCTCTTGCCGGCGAGTTTTATGATCGGGCCCGCCACCTGATTCATGACACCGGTTTTATCCAACCCTGCACCGATAATGATCACCGCTATGATCGAGCAGACCGCGTTGCTGCTCAACCCCACAAACGCTTCCTTTGGTGAGATGAGACCGATCAACGGCAACAGCACCATCATCATAATACCCACGACATCGACCCGGACCCACTCAAAAATGAAAAGAACAATTACAAATACAAGTACCACCATCGTCAGAATCATCTCGGGCGTCATCCTAATTCATCCTTTCCGAAATCCGGTTAATTTTCACCCTTCAACACCAGTGTCGAATGGTCAATTCTGCCCCGATCATTTTTTTCTGTTTGCATCCCTGAACCAGAAACAGATGATAAATGCAACGACGATAAGCGCCAGACCAAAATAGAAACCAGCCGTCATATCCCCCTCCATTATTGAATGATATTAACAAATCGGATTAATCACCGTTCATACGTCCTGCTCAGAAACGCTCTGAGATCGCTCCTCGATTATTCAAATCGGCCGGCGATCTCTTATTTTTCCAACCGCTTGAAGCAGGTACGTTGCATACCAGAAAACCGTATCTGATTTCCATAAAAAAACAGAATATCGGGCGTTCTCAACACCGGATATCCTGTTTTTCAGGGAAACCTGCCCCATCATTTATATGTGATTTGTTGTATCCTGAAAGTGATATTTAAGAAACCCCCCTATATTTAAAAAATTAATCGAGAAACGGTGTGTTACAACATGGAATATACAAAGATTTCCCGTCTGGGTCTTTCACCCTCTTCAGCCCTATTTGAGGCGACATCGTGTTCCTCTTCGGAAACAACAAACTCAAATTCTCCGATCTCTTTTCTAAGAGCGCCGAGAACTTCGTAGGATTCACTAAACCTCACCACATGGGTGAAAGGAATCCCCTTTTTTTCCGCCTCTTCACGAAAGGGCTGAATATTCTGTTCCGAAAGCATCTTAAAATCGGTGCAGATCTGATCCCTGGAGGATGACAATCGGAATGTTTCACAGGATAACGGCGCCGTGTTTAAGGCGACAATCTCGTATGACATTGTTTCAGCCATATCGATGGCATAATCGATAATGTCTCTGGAAAAAGTGCTCTCTCTTCCGACAACAACAAGTTTTCTGGATTCTTCAACGGCTTTTGCCTCCTGAAGTACGTCTCCGGCATATTCTTGTTGACCGGCTTCGGCAAATGTAATCGCCTCCTGATACTGGTCCATTTTCTCAGAGAGACCCCTCATTCGATTTTTTATTTTTCCAAGCAATCTTCCCACGCTCGTTCCCTCCCTCGCATGTTTTCTTATCGGTACGATGAAATTATGGGTTTCGGATCACCACCACCGGAATCGACAACGCTTGCTGTAATTCCTGTGACCGGAGTCCATATCGCCCCGTACTTCTTGGATCATTTCCATTTCCGTGAGGTGCATCATAAATGGTCAGCACCACATTTCTGTTCGTATTTAAATAATTGAGGATCTCCTGTCCGGGGTTTCCCGCCTTCATTGTCAAATGACACCGAATCCCTTCCTTTTCGGATTCGGTCAGCAACTGTTTAAGGTTCCTGAATGCCTCGGACATCATATCTTTTGCGGTTTCATGCTCTCCGGCCTCGGCAAAAGCAGCTGCAATCAAAGATTCTTCGATGTACCGTTTTACGGACTTCGCTTTTTTTTGGGCCACAACAAGGTATTTGCCGCATTTTTTGGGGTTGATCACCTGAAGCACGTTCAGCTCCGCCTTGATCCGTTTGCACAGCTGCAAGGCATAATGAAATGCCTTTTTATCCGCTGTCATACCGTCAATGACCAATAAAACTTTTTCCATATCTCTCCCTCTTATCGTAAGGAGCAGGGTGCATTAGATCCTCAGATCAGACCGTGTCTTTTCCCGCCTTTTTATTTTGGCCCCTATCCTTTTCTGTTTTTTCTTTTTCAAATCCTCGCTCATGACTTCCATGGCCGTCTCCCGCTCGTCTGCTTCGGCGAATGTGATCGCTGCCATCAGCCTGTCGAATTTATTGATTCGATCTCCTATTCTAAACATGGATATATCCTCCTTTGGTTACACGGTATCGCGTTGTCATGAACCTAATTAAACAAGTTTCATGCCAATATTTCTAAATCGGGCCTAACCCACTAATATCACGCATGATAATCCTAATCCGGAATGAAGTGGCTTAATCCTCAATCTGTTGCATTTTGCAATAAATAAAACGACTTTAAGAATATTCTTTATGATATCGGAAAGTTATCGAGCATTTCAAAATCGAGCATGGTGTTGCATATTGTAACGACAGGACACCGAAGCAAAAATCTTTTTACCGATCGGTCTTTGAATATTGGTAACGGGTGAAAAGCGATCCAAAAAATTACTCTTGATAGGGTGTTTTTTTTCTGAAAGAATTCGATTGTAATTGATGTCGATTCTGTGCGTTGTTTGGGCTATGCCATGGTTCAAAATCGAATCTTAATTGTTGATGACGAAGCGGTGACGCGAAAGAACCTCACTCGTCTTTTTGAGCGCGAGGGGTTTTCGGTCTCCAGTGTAAGTACCGGATTTGAAGCGCTTGAGCGTCTTCGTGATTCTCCCTATGATCTTGTCATCACGGATCTAGTGATGGAAGATTTAGACGGGCTGGAGCTTCTGTTAAACATTAAAACTCGATTCCCGAATATCGAGGTTATCTTGATTACCGGCTATGCTTCCATCCCGACAGCTATTTCGGCGGTGAAAAAAGGCGCCTATCACTACCTTGAAAAGCCCATTCGCCCGGAAGAAACGGTTCATCTCGCCCGGCAAGCGATAGAAAAAAAGAGACTTCGCGAGCAGGTTGAGCAATTGGAGGCGCTTGTTGAGAAAGATCTGAACGCGCCGACCTTGATCGGTCAAAGCAGCGGCATGGTTGAGGTTTTAAAGCTGATAAAGCAGGTCGCCCAGGTAAATTGCAATGTACTGATTACCGGGGAATCCGGAACGGGTAAAGAATTGGCCGCTTCCATGATTCATTCTTTCAGCCAGCGGCGAAACAATAATTTTTTAGCCATCAATTGCGGCGGTTTTGCCGAAGAACTGCTAGCCAATGAGCTGTTTGGGCATGAAAAAGATGCCTTCACGGGCGCCTCCTCGGCTCGCACCGGGCTGTTGGAAACCGCCAGCAGCGGCACCCTGTTTCTTGATGAGATCGGTGATATGCCTTCAAGCATGCAGGCCAAGCTGCTCAGGGCGATTCAAGAGCAGGAGATCATCCGGGTGGGGGGAACCCACCCGGTACCCATTGATGTCCGGATTATCTCCGCCACGAACCAGGATTTAAAAAAATCGTTGAATTCCGGAGGGTTCCGCCAGGATCTATTCTATCGCCTCAATGTGGTTTCCGTTGAAATTCCACCCCTTAGAGAGCGTAAGGATGATATTCCGCTTCTGGCCAACTATTTTCTAAATCGCACCGCTAAGCGATTTCATCGGGAGGTGATCGGTTTCTCCGATGGGGCCATGGAAGCGCTTAAAAATTACTATTTCCCCGGAAACGTCCGTGAACTTGAGAATATTATTGAACACGCCGTGGCTTTGACCTCCGACACTACGATTCAGTTGAAAGACCTGCCGCCGGATCTTTCAGAACTCGATATTTTTTCATTTGACCAATCGGGTAATGATGTGATGACCCTCAAAGCGTTGGAACAAAACTATATTCAATGGGTTCTGAATCGCGTGGGCCGAAATAAAACCAGGGCTGCCAGGTTGCTTGGGATCGATCGATCGTCCTTGTGGCGGCACCTCAAAGGCTCGGAGTTCGAAGACTAACCGTTGTGTTTTGCATCAACTGTGATGTATTTTCCAACCCAATAATATTTCGTAAAATTTCAGTCAGTTATAATGGAAACAGCCCGGAAGTGTTGTAAATTGCACCAACAGGGTTGTGATCCACGAATCCTCTCGCCTTCATTTTATCCTGTTATATCAAACACATCCATCAAATCGCCAGAACCGGCATCAACTTTGCTATATCTGATTTGAGATATCCAATAACGGTTTGGAAAAATGTCTCTAAAAATCATGATTTTAAGCGATTCTTTTCACTTACGCACAGAAGCGATCCGATATTCAATCGCGCTTGCAAAGCGCTTGGATGCTGTTCTGGTTTTGCTCATACTTTTGCCTTTTGAATTGACGAAAAAAACCCCGGGAAGCGTTAACACCGTTTTGAAGCTCCAGACCCGAGCCGCTGATGCCATAAGGCAACCTATCAGCGACATGGAAAGAAGCGGCGTGCCCGTGGAAAGCACCATCCGCATCGGGAATCCACGGTCGGAGCTTCTAAAATTCTTGGCGGAATCGGGAAAATTTCATTCTATTGTGTGGGGCGGTGGCTCAGATTCGATAAATGAAAAGTCTCACTGGACGTCAAATTTGGAGGCGGACGTAAAATATTCGGTGCTTGTTCCGTTTATAAAACCGGAGCAGGAGTCCGGCAGACGATCCGGCCGTTTCAGTCAACAAAGGAGGGTAAGAAAAGAATGACGCAAGTAATTTGCATTTCAAGCGGTATATCCAGTAAAGCCCGGAGATTGGCCGAGAGTGTGGCCGAAAAGCTCGGCTACCCAAGACACAGCCGGGAAGAGTTGCTCGAGGCCGCCATCGCGGAAGGCATTCAGGTCAGCAAGCTGGAAACCGCCACCATCAAACCCCATATCTTTAACGAGCGACTGGGATTGGAGCGGGAATACTATCGAGCCTTTATCACCGATTACCTCTGCAAGCGAGCCCTGGAAGGCGGTATGGTTTATCATGGTCGAAGCGCTCACCTGCTTTTCCCGGGTATTATGCATGTGCTCAAGGTCCGGGTGGTAGAGGATGAAAGCACCCAGATTAACGATGTGATGCAACAGATCCGTGTGGACCGTACCAAAGCTCAAAAATACTTGCTGGAAGTGGAGTCGGATAGAGAAAGATGGGTCCGCTCGCTATACGGGGTTTCCTGGCAAGATGCCGCCTATTACGATGTTGTTCTGAATCTCGGGCATATAAGCCCTGAAAACGCAGCGGCTGTGCTGGCAAATATGGCTCAGCTTCCGGACTTCCAGATGACGCCCAGTTCGAAACGGGCCATGGAGAATCTAATGCTCGGATCCAAGGCCCGCGTAATGCTGGCCCGCGATGAGCGTACGTTTCGGGCAAACGTCAAAGTCCGCGCGGACAGCAACGGGATTACCGTCACTTATCTGCCCCAGGATGCCGGGCTGGCAGACGTGATTCCTGAAGTTCTCGAACCGCTTGAGGGTGAACGGGAAATCCGAGCCACAATGGCCACCACCAATATCCTGTGGATCCAGGAAGTCTTCGACACCGCATCCGAAGCCTTTCATCAGGTGGTGGAGATCGCCACCAAGTGGAATGCGGCTGTCGAGCTTCTCCAATTTTTCTCGGAAAACGGGGAGGAGCCGGAAGCGGATTTTGAGGGTCAAGAACAAACCCTGAACGATGGATCCTTACAGGCTTCCTTTTCCCGGGAATGCATCGGAGGCATCGAAGATGAGGATACTCAAACGGTTTGTGACGATAAGGGCCTGAGAGCCACTCAGGAAACGCTCGCGCGACTCGGCCGGTCCGGTGGCGGGCGAACCATCTTCGGCACCGGAGAGCAGATTGTTAAATCCATAGATCGGACCGTTCCCTACAGTTTGGTCGTGGTCGGTAATATATGTGTGAGCAAGGGGCATGCAGCCCGGTTGAGAATGGTTCGCCAGTTGCAAAGCTACTTGAGCGGGCGCATAAAGGCGCCCATTGTAAGCGCCGAGGACTTAAAGACCCAATACCTTTTCAGCAAGCGCGATATATTGCGGATGATCGGATATCTCGGGCTGGTCGCTCTCATTTTTGTTTTGGTTTTTACCCATCAAACGTGGGTGCTGAAGTTTTTATCCGGCACTGAATGGACATCCAAAGTGCTGGCGGCGGGAGTGGTTTTTCTTTTTATTCCGGTAATCGCTTACTTATACAGTAATGTGACCCGATCATTGATGAAACTGATCCGGATGGAGTAACAGCGAATCTCATCTTTTACAAGGAGCATTCATATGCATACGGTTTTTGGCGACATGTTTATCTCGCTGAGTCTTTCCTCGGCCCTTCAGGTTTCCATTCTTGGATTTATCGGCGGGGTCCTCAGCGGATTTATCGGAAGCGGGGGCGCGTTCTTCATGACCCCCGGCATGATGAACCTCGGGGTCCCCGGGGTGGTGGCCGTGGGCAGCAACATCACCCACAAGTTCGGCAAAGCCATGGTGGGCGCCAAGAAACACGGGGAGCTGGGTAACGTGGATAAGCGTTTGGGGATCTTTTTAATCCTGACTTCATTTATCGGCATTCGCATTGCGGTATGGATCAACAGCATGCTGTTTAAAAGCGGAGGAGGAGACGGTCACGGCAGCGGGGGCAGCGCCGCATCCAACCTTTATATCAGTATGGTCTTTATCGGCATACTCACAGTGGTGGCGGTTTCCATGCTTCGAGATGCCCTGCGGAGTGGAGACGGCGAGGGCGACCAGGGACCTTCCAGAAAGATTGCCGACTTCATTTCCCGACTGAATCTGCCCCCTTACTTTTTTTTCCCGGCAGCCGATGTTCGGGTGTCCCTTTGGATACTCATGGCGGTGGGTCTGGCAACCGGGTATCTAGCCGGAACCATCGGCGTGGGAGGCTTTATCGGGGTGCCGGCCATGATTTATGTATTCGGTGTTCCCACGGCGGTGGCTACCGGAACTGAGCTTTACCTGGCGATGTTCATGGGAGCATTCGGCGCCATAAACTATGCCTATTTAGGATTTGTGGACATTCGGCTAACCATTCTGCTCTATATGGGATCCCTGATCGGCATCTATGTCGGGGCATACGGCACCAAGGTGGTAAAGGAAGTACTGATTCGAATCGTTACCGGAACGATCATCCTGCTGTGCGTACTGAGCCGAGGCATTGCCGTGCCCGTGTACCTTCGCCAGCTGGGCTGGATTCAAATGAATCCCGGCTGGGACGGCTACTTCAACACCGCCAGCAAGTTCATGCTCTTTGCCGCCGGCGGCACCGGGACCCTGATCATTCTCTATAATGTGATTCGAGCCTATCGTCAGCGGCGGCACATCGAGCACCGCCTCCGGAAAATTCAGGAGGCGCCCGCATCTTCGACGGTGTGTCTTGAAGTGCCCAAAGCGAACAAAATAGAGAAAGCGGCTGTGAATTAAAACTGCATTGAGGCAGGTCGCCTCGGTTGAAATACTGAAATAGTGGATGAATGGGCTTAAAGAAATTTTGTTTCAATTTGTTATAAAATCTCTGTGACGCTATATTTAGCGATTAGGAGGGAGCTATGAAAAGACCTATAAAGAAATTTCAAGACTGGATGACCGTTATCACTTACGCAGAGGCGGGTGAGGCGGAAATGGGTTTTCGTATTACCGGCTTCAACGCCCCCGGGAGGAAAAGGGTTGCGAAAGAAGCGGCAGAGGCTGTAAAATCAAATCCGAATCAGGCAGCCGCAGAAACGGATATTCAATCTTTAAACGATTCCCCGGTTCCGGCGGTCGAACCCAACCCCCGGAAGCGAAAACTTGAAGTTTTGGTGGTGGACGACGAACCGATCGTGGGCAAGCGTTTAAAGCCGGCGCTTTCAAAGTACGGGTATGATGTGGAGATTTTCGAAAACCCGGTTGCCGCCATGGAACGGTTTGATGAAAAGGAATTTGACATCGTGGTAACGGATCTTCGTATGGATGATCTGGACGGTATCGGAGTTCTTGAGCACATTGCATCGAAATCCGAAAAAACTAAAGTCATCTTCATAACCGGTTACGCAACCGTGGAAAATGCGCGGGAGGCGTTGGTTAAAGGGGCATTCGATTTTATCGCCAAACCTTTTAAAATAAATGACCTTCGCATGGCGATCACCAAGGCAGCCTTATCTCTGGGATATATGGGCGCCGTAGCAGGGGTACCGGCTTAAAATCGGCGAGGTGCTTCCCGGAAATGATCCATTTCACGGCGGGGTGTTATGGAGGAAAAACTACAGGTTATGATCCTGGATGACGAACCGATTGTGGGTAAACGCCTGAAGCCGGCCTTGGCAAAACACGGGGTTGATGTGGAGGTTTTCGAGAATTCTAAAAAAGCGGTGGATCGGCTCAGGGAGAAGTGCTTCGATATTGTGGTAACCGATTTCCGAATGGAGGAAGTAGACGGCATCCAGGTTTTAGAATATATTATGGGCCGATCGAATCGAACCAAAGTCATCATCATTACCGGCTATGCAACGGTTGAAGTTGCACGGGAAGCTCTGGTCAAAGGCGCATTCGACGTCATCGCCAAGCCGTTTAAACCCGATGACCTGCGATCCGCCATCAATAAAGCCGCCTTATCTTTGGGTCATGACAGCATCCTGCCGCTATGATCGCCTCCATATGATCCGGATTCAGGCACACGGCATACGGAGGGTTGGGAAGGGCAGCCGGACGGCGAGACGACGGGGTTTATTCTGAAAATTCAAGGGGGATGAAGGCACATTTCTTCATTGGCACATCATAAATCGTCTCTCGAAGCTGAAGAGACGGATGCCGCATTGATGGACAAGCTGAAATTTGAGGCGCAGCGCGCCTTACAGGAACGACCCAGCTTCTCGATCCGCAGTCGCATATCGTTAGGTTATATCATATGGTTCATCTTAAGTCTCGGGATCACTATCGGGTCGTTTATTATCCTAACGAAAATACAAAACAAACTCCATTTCACGGAGTCGGCCGACCGATATCTTTTCGAAATCCAACAGGCCCGTCGCTTTGAAAAGAACTATTTCTTATACCGGACCAATTTAGGGGATGCGCGGGAACATGTGCATCTTGCCCAGAACATCCTGAGAACCAATCGCAACAAAATGGCCGACGTGGTAGGCGCCCGCTCTATCGATGCCATGGTCCGCCACATCGATCTTTATGCCGGCCTGCTGGATCGCCTCAGCAAACTGAAATCATCTCTTCCGAACACCCCTTCCCCCTTGGTTGAAACCATCGAGGGTGAACTTCGAGAACACGGGGCGATGATGATCACTTCAGCCGAAAAGCTCATCAACAAGGAGCGGCAGTCCGTCAATGCCATGATTTACATGTCTAAACGCGTTCCCCTGTTCTTCTTGCTGGTTCTACTGGTGCTGATGGTATATCTGGCAAATTTTATTGCCCGGCAGATGATGCAACCCTTACGGACGTTGATGGACGCCACCCAACGCATTTCAGAGGGCGATATGACTACGCCCATCACCCCCACGCGCCGATACCGTGATGAATTTACTGAATTGTCCCTGGCCATGAACCATATGATGCACCAGTTAACCCTTCACCAGGAACAGCTGATCAAAGCTCACAAGTTAAAGGCCGTGGGAACATTGACCGCCGGCGTGGCGCACGAGCTGAATAATCCCATCAACAATATCATGTTGACCGCCTCTATGCTTCAGGAAGACTACCCCGATCTCGATGAGACGGAGCGCCTGGATATGGTAAACGATCTCGTGGAGCAGGCCGAACGATCTCAGCGGATCATCCGGAATTTGCTTGAATTCGCGCGGGAAAGGGAGCTGACCACATATCTGTATCCGGTGAAAGACCTTATCGAAGAAACGCTGCAACTTGTCAGCAATCAATTGAAGTTATCGAAAGTGAAAGTCGCTCGCCGATTGGCGCCAAACCTTTCACCGGTTTCCGGGGATAAGCAACAATTGACCCAGGTTTTTTTAAACCTGATCTTAAATGCCATCGACGCCATGCCCGGCGGGGGAACGCTCACCATTGAAACGACCCCTGCCGATGAGAAAGATTACCTCAAGGCAAATTTTACGGATACCGGCACCGGTATTCCCCCTCATGTCCAATCGCATATTTTTGACCCGTTTTTTACCACGAAATCCCAGGGGAAGGGAACCGGCCTAGGGCTTTCGGTATCTCTGGAGATCGTTCGAAAACATGGGGGAGATATTCGGCTGTGCAGCCAAGTCGACCAAGGGTCGACCTTTTCGGTGCTCCTGCCTACGACCAAAATTCCGGCAAACATTCCTAATGGATCCTAAGCCAAGTCCTGCCATACAGTGGTTCACCCTTGGTGCCTTAATAATTATTTTTGTGCTTTTTTTGGCAGAATATTTTTGAACGCAATAATAAACTGCACAAAGAAGTGCCTAAAATTAAAAGTGCCTAAAATGCCTAAAGTTGTGGAATTCTATCCTTTTTATAAATAAAATTCCCCGGGGCAAGCCCTCTCGCTTAGGCTCGACTTTCGCTTCGCTCAAGCGGGGTATTTTTTCGGAATTTCGATTATAAAAACGCCGCAAGCGGCGGGGTATTTGACCCGAGC
>DUZK01000047.1 GCA_013349495.1 Deltaproteobacteria bacterium | reverse complement strand
TTTCCAGGATGGCTTCTTCCAGAGTTTCACTTGCATCCCGCTGAAGCCTCACAAGAGCACTATCGAAAGAACTGAAACGGCCACTGACAATGTCCATAGCTTCTGTAAAAAGTTCGTCAAACTCATCAGAAATTTCTCTTAAGCGTTCAATGCTTTCTTGCATTTAAGCCCTCCTTTCAAACAGAAAGAGTGTGGGAGTTTCAGGTTCATAAAGGATCACCAGCCTAGCAGGTTATGGGTTACCTGGCTTTTCCCCAAAAAAGTAGACATAGTCAAGCGCAAAATCTCAGTTTTTGATTTTCATGCTCAACGGGAGTGAGATACCCTATATGGGGATAGATTAGGGGCGCCCCACATATTTGAAGTTTTGAATATTGAATCATTCTAAATTCTCATGTTATTAGGATGTTATGCCACGAAGATCGCGAATAGATGTTCCCCGGAGCGCTTTATCACATTATTGTTCGAGGGAAAGAGAAAAGGGTTTGGTCTTCATTTTTGACAGTATCGCGCGTGAAGAATGAAGATCTGATAATCATATAAAGGGACGAGCATCCAACAAAGGAGGGTTCATGATTCTTTATAAAAAAAGACGCAAGTATAAGTACAACTTGCATTCTGATTATGAATACTCCACTGGCATTAAACTTGAACAACCCGCAAAGCTCCGCTTATTGAGATGGACCCAGATGGGTATCTTGTAATCAAGAGTGGGTACTAATGGGATGGTCCAAGCGGTCCTACAATTGATACAAAAAACTTTATGCAAGGTTCGCTTGTTCACGATGCTTTGTATCAGCTAATGCGAGAGGGCGTCATCCCTCAACACCAAAGAAAAAGAGCAGACGAGATTCTTAGAGAGATCTGCATTGCGGATGGTATGTCAAGAATTCGCGGGTGGTGGGTGTATCAAGCAGTGCGAATCGGGGGCGATAGTTCAGCCAGACCCGATATGTTATCGGCCCCATAACAGAAGGGGCTGGTCTCCGCAATTGACAAAACCTCTATTGGGCGACACTCGGTCGACCTTTAAATTAGCTAAAGAAACTAAAGGGTCTGACCTACACACATGGGCACGATTGTGGAATGTGGTGCAAAATTGCTCGGCATGTCCGATTGTTTTCAATGTATATGAGCATTTGAAAGAAGAACTATGGCACACCGATTACGACGATTTTGACTTTTAAGAAAACCGGATCATCTCTTAAGACAACGTCTTTGGGATTGACCTCCTTGAACACATCATTTTCAACCACAAAGTATATTAAACCCTCTTGATCCTATCTTATTAGATGCTTGGGAATCGTTAAATGGTAAGCAACTCCTTTTCAATTCGCCAAGGTCGGAAGCCAGGGTGCTGATATCAGGCGCTCATCAATTGTCATGAGAGTAAGATCGTAAATAAGCGCCGTGGCGCTGATGAAACGATCGGCAGGATCCTGGTGAGGCAGGTCGAGCTGTCTGCTCCTGATTGAGACCTGTATATTTAGTGGTGCTTCTTTTATCGGCCAGCGCTTCAAAGATTGCTGAATCCATGAGATGGGTTCCGGTCTTAAACTTAGTTTCCCTTTTTCAGCTAGGACCAGAGTCTCCCAAACAGATATCGGAGAGAGCCAGATTTGATTATTATCTAGGTTCAAAGATTCACGGTATCTTTTCGGCAACCTATCACTGCCGGACAGATACCAAATCCAAATGTGGGTATCCAATAGAATTTTCATGATTTTAGAGCTTCCCAGACATCTTCGCCAATGGGGCTGATAATATCCCCTTTGATTACTATCGTTCCCTTCATACAACCAAAAGCGCTTTTCGCTTTTGGCGGTAGAGGGGGCGGTGTTATCATGGCAACAGGCTCCCCCCGCTTTGTAACCATCAAAGGTTCTCCACTTGATTTCACCCGTTCAAGCAAGGCAAGACAGGTTGCCTTGAATTTTGAAATCGCAATCTGTTCCATTGGTTTATCCTTTTTTTTCCTATTATTTTACCATGGTCAATTACCATGGTCAATTAATAGTTATCGTGCGAAGTCCTTCATGCAGGATATGAAATTATCCTCATGTTGCAGCGCTCAATCGTGTAATCCCGTGACAACAGGTTGGAATAGGAAAGGAGGGGCTGTGGTCGCATCTTAAATCTTAATTATTCAGAGTAAACAGTTAATAATTGAGACCCTAACCAACCTCGGTGGTTGAATCTTTGAACACCTGAGTGAATAAAAGGCTGGCTTCTACCGCTGGAGTTCCTAAAAGCGCCCTGTTTGCTGGTGCATTTCATTGAAGGTTTTCCCTTTTTTGAGCGATTCCACAAATTCCGTTTCCGCTTTTTCGAAGGCATTGGCTCGTTTGAGAATGTCGTTCGCTTTTTGCCGGGGGACAACCACTACGCCTGTTCGGTCGGCAACGATTATGTCACCAGGGCAAACCCGGGTGCTCCCGCAGAGAACGACACCGTTGATTTCCAGGATTTTGATCCGGGTTCTGGCAGGTGTTGGCGTGATGTGGCGAGAGAAGATGGGAAAACCCATTTCAATCGTATCATCGGCATCTCGGCAGCCGCCATCTATGACCGCCCCTGCGATCCCCCTCTCTTTTGCTGCAGTTGTGGCCAGTCCGCCCCATGTTGAAATCTCTTTTCCAGCATTATCAAAGACGAGAATGTCTCCTGACTCCGCGGATTCGATCACGGTTCCGATAGAAAAATCACTATCCGTATAGGTACCGACATCACCGGAGACTTCCTTAATGGTTACCGCAGGGCCGACCATTCTGGCTCCCGGCTCCACCGGACGAATGCCGTACATGATACCCTTTAGACCCATTTCATCCAACAAGTCTGCAATGGTGCTCGTACATATGGAGCGAAATCCTTCGACAACCTGCTTTGGTGGCCGTTGAATATTGTAAGTTTCCATAAGATCCTCCTATGTTTAAAGATGGCCCGCAGATTTAGGTGCATATTCCAGTAACGTTGCATTGGACGACAAATTGACCATTCACAATGCTTTTCCGGACAGAAGTTTCAAACCATGAAGATTTCATATTATCCTGAAACAGATTCCATGTACATTGACTTATCAGCCCCCAAAAGCGCTGAAAGCAAAGAAGTTTCTCCCGGCATAGTTCTCGACTTCGATAATAACGGCAATCTTGTTGGTATCGACATAGATAATGCTTCGAAAAAGCTTGATTTAAAAGAACTTGTTCTTAATAAAATTCCTGCGGACCTGAAAACCATTGCTGCATAAAGTGGATAATATACTCCATCAACCCTCTTCCCAAAACAAAATCGGAAAAACCTAAAGAATTTGGGGGCGGTCTAAATCATCCAGTGGGGTCGATTCTTCAGCCAGGTTTTGACGGTTTTTTGCAGCCAGCCCTCCAAATCTCTAACCATGTAATATTTAGGCAAGAGAAGATTGTCGTCGGGTTTAATCAATCCCTCTTTAACAGCGGTCTGTGCCAGCGAAGTATGGGGATATATTCTAATCCCGATGGTAATTTTCATCGCCTCCAAACCGAGTGAATCAGCAAACTCTAAACTATCATTAACCGTTTTTCTGGTTTCCCCGGGTCCGCCGAGCAACAAAAAGCCCATCCTTTTAATACCAAACCTTTTGAGTCTATCTGCAATTTCACGAACATCCTTAAGGCTGTACTTTTTTTTCATGTTGGCCAGGATTTTTTTTGAACCGCTTTCAAAACCGAGACTGACCTCTTTGCATCCGGCCTCTGCCATGCCTTCCGCCAGATCGTCATCCACTTTCCACGGATAAAGAATACAGCGCCAGGAGATGTTTAATTTCGCGGAAATCAACTGTTCGCAAAGCGTTTTGGCATAAGAAGCGGGAAGATTGAATGTATTGTCCACAAAAAATAAATGACCCAATCCCGCCTCGGTATATTTGGATATGGCATGGACAACCTTCTTGGGATCATGCTTTCGAATGGTTCGTCCCTCAATCGTCGCCGTAGAGCAGTAACTGCAGTTCAAGGGGCATCCGCGTCTGGTTTGGAAGGGTATCCAAATTTCCTGATCTTTGACCGTAAATGGGATCGAGAAATAAATCTCGGGAAGCGGCAGTGGTAAGTCTGCCAGACTTTTAATGCGAGACGGCACGCTTAGGCTATCATGGCCTCTCAAATACAAGCCGGGTATTGAGGAAATATCATTCTTTTTATCTAACCTCTCTAGAAGCGTCAAAAAAGCGCTTTCTCCCTCGCCCTGGATTCCAATATCTGCTTTCAGAATATCGAGTGTCGCTTGAGGAAAAATACTATAGCCCGCTCCACCCAAAACAACGGTCGCATCGGAAAATTCACGGCAATGGGCGACAACGTCTTTTACCGCTTCTAAAAGGAACCTTGGATTTTCCATATTCTGATCATCGATATTTCGAACCGAGATACCAATGATTTTAGGATCAAACCCAAGAATCGCTTCCTTGAGAGCCTTTCGCGTATCTGCCTGAATCATTAAATTCAGCATTTTCGCATCATGTTTTGTGTTCTTGACGGCTGCGGCAACACACGCCAACCCCAACGGCAGAACCGGCATATTGATTTGCTCTGTGTTCGCAGATACTAAAAGTACTCTCATGCTCTCATGTTCCGGAATTTAATTTCTTTTTAACCGCACACCAAATTTTTTCGCGATATTCTATTTCGCACCGGGCATACTCGAGTAGATTGAAACCTAATCCTGCTTGAGCCCCTTCCCCTCCTGCCATGCTTTCCCCACGCACTCTCCTAACGCCCAGAAGCGATTGTCCGGCATGGAGAGAACAAAGGGTTTCACTTTGTCCGGGTCGGGCGCCCCGTCGGTCAGCGCCTCCTCATCTGCATGGACACCGACCATCTCCCCGATAAAGCAATAGTTTGTGGGGAGTTCCACGCTCTCAACAACCCGGCATTCCACGTTTACCGGACATTCCCGGATCAGGGGTGCGGCCTCCAGTTGGCCGTAAAAGACTTCAAAAAGTCCCGACTTGTCGGTTTTTCTGGCAGATACCAGGCCGGTGTAGTCGGTGACGGCGACCATGTCCTTTGAGGGCACATTGATGCTGAATTGTTTGTTTTCCAGTATCCCGTCGCAGGAGCGGTTCCCCTTGTTCACGCATATGGCGAGCATGGGCGGTTTGAAATTTATCCGGGTCAGCCATCCCAGTGCCATAAAATTCGCTTTGCCCTGAACATGGCTTCCCAAAATGGTTTGGGTGGTGATGGGTACGAAGGCAAAAATGTTGTCGGAAATATTGATCTTGGCCATGGCGGGAACCTCCTTAAGATTATGGGTTGGTAGCGTTTAAGTTTATGATAGTGCGGTCGAATTCGCAAGACAGGAGTTTATGGATGTGGCGCTGGACGGTATTGTCCTTTTCGGAAAATCAATAATTGAATTTGTGAATAACATTGATTATGCTGCTTCAATTTTATAAACATTCGACTTTGATGCAAATATAAAATTGATGAAGAGGTGAGAAGATATGAACGGCGCTCAGAGCTTGGTACAAACACTGATTAACGGCGGGGTCGATGTATGCTTTACGAATCCCGGCACATCCGAAATACATTTCGTTGCAGCCTGTGATCAGGTTGCCGGCATGCGAACCGTATTAGGACTGTTTGAAGGGGTATGCACGGGAGCTGCCGACGGATACGCTCGGATGCTGGGCAAACCGGCTGCAACCCTGGTCCATTTAGGGCCCGGCCTGGGAAACGGATTGGCCAATCTTCATAATGCAAGGCGGGCCAACTCACCGGTTATAAGCATTGTGGGTGAGCATGCCACCTACCATGTGCAGCATGACGCGCCGTTGACCACCGATATCGAATCCATAGCAAGGTCGGTATCCGGATGGGTGAGAACATCCCAATCCGCCGCCGCGGTTCCCACCGATGGCGCGGAAGCCATAGCGGCTGCTATGATGCCTCCGGGTCAAGTGGCCACATTAATCTTGCCGGGGGATTGCTGCTGGAACGAAAGCGTCGCGCCCCAACCGAAACCGGAATTTCCCAAGCCCGCTGCCGTTGATCCGAAAACCATTGATGAGATTGCAGCGGTGCTTCGCAAGGGTGAGCCGACCGTGCTGTTATTGGCCGGACAGCTCATGCTGGAGAAGGGCTTGCGGCTGGCAGGCCGTATTGCAAGGGCAAGCGGCGCGCGTATCATCGGCCAGCGGGTAAACGGCCGCTCTCAACGGGGGGCGGGACGGGTTGTGATCAGCCGCCTCCCCTACCCGGTACCGCCGGCTCTGGAAATGCTCAAAGGAACGACCCGGTTGATACTGGCGGGTTCGAAACCGCCGGTATCTTTTTTTGCCTGGCCCAATATGCCCAACTGGCTGACTCCTGACGGTTGCCGGATTCATACCCTCTCTGAACCCCACGAAGACGGTGTCGGCGCTTTTGAGGCGCTCGCCGATTTAATCGGCGCTCCGGCCGAGCCGGAGGAAGTCTATAAACTCGACCGCCCCCCGCTTCCGACCGGAGAACTGACGGCCGGAAAGATCTGGCAGGCGCTTGTGGCATTAATGCCCGAGGAAGCCATTATTTCGGACGAAGGGGTGACCTCGAGTCGAGATGCGGACAAATGGACGACCACAGCCCCCCCCCATGACTGGCTCAATGTCACGGGCGGCGCCATCGGCCAGGGTATGCCGGTAGCCACCGGCGCTGCCGTGGCATGCCCGGATCGAAAGGTATTCTCCATGGAAGCGGACGGTTCCGGCATGTATACGCTGCAATCCCTCTGGACCCAGGCCCGGGAACAGCTCGATGTAGTGACGGTTATTTTTTCAAATCGGGCCTACAAGATACTGTTCGGCGAATTGAAACGGGTAGGTGTTGAAGAAGCGGGACCCAATGCCAGTGCCATGTTCAGCCTGTCTCAGCCCGATATTAATTGGGTCAAATTGGCACAAGGTATGGGGGTTCATGGAATGCGGGCTGAAACCTGCGAGCAGTTCAACAAATACCTTGAAGCGGCGATTCAATCCAAAGGGCCGCATCTAATAGAAGCAGTAATTTAACGGAGCAAACCATTGTCCGGATTCATTATCTTTCTCGCTGTTTTCTTTTCGCTTTATAGCGGGCTGCACGCCTACGGGCTGATAAAACTAAAATGCGCCTTTTCCTTGAGCCCGGTATTGACCCTGGCTGTCGGTCTTTTTATGGGACTCATGATCTTTGCCCCTGTGCTGATCCGCTTGCTGGAACGGTACGGATATGATCAGGCCGCACGCGTGACGGCTTACGTGGGATATACTTGGATGGGGCTTTTGTTCATTTTTGTTTCATCTGCTTTTCTTTTCGATATTTACAGGCTTCTGCTTTCTGTTTCTCAATGGGTCGCGAATCTCGACCTGTCTCTCATTCGGCTTTCTCCACGCCAGAGCTTTATAATCTCGCTTTTTTTGACCCTTTCAATCGCCGTTTACGGCGCATTTGAAGCCGTCGCCATCCGTACGGAACATGTCATTATCCGGACAAGCAAACTTCCAAAGGGAATCGACCGGCTGAAAATCGTCCAGATTTCAGATGTCCATCTCGGATTGATTGTGACAGAAAAAAGACTCGAAAGAATTCTATCCAAAGTAAAGGAGGCAAACCCTGATATATGGGTCTCCACTGGGGATTTGGTGGACGGACAAATGGTAAACATCGACGGTCTTTCAGCAATGCTGCGGGATGTTCCGGTTAAATACGGAAAGTACGCGGTTACCGGCAATCACGAGTTCTACGCCGGCATTGAAAAAAGCCTTGATTTCACAAGACAGGCCGGCTTTCAGGTACTTCAGGGCGAAACCGTGAATGTGTCCGATATCATCACCATCGCCGGTATCGATGATGAAACGGGAGACTCGGATGGTCTCAACCCAGGGCTTTCGGAGAAAGATGTTTTATCTAAAATTCCGCGGGATAAATTTGTGCTCTTTCTAAAACACAGGCCGGTTCTTAATAACGTAACCAAGGGATTGTTCGATCTTCAGTTGTCCGGGCATGCACATAAAGGCCAGATCTTTCCCTTCAGCATTATCACCGCTTTATCATTTCCTGCGGATTCGGGGTTATTGAAACTGAATACAGGGGCCCGCCTCTACGTCAGCAGAGGTTCCGGAACATGGGGACCTCCCATCCGTTTCTTGTCTCCACCGGAAGTTACCCTGATTGAGCTGGTAAAAAAGTGATCCAAATTAATTGGACGCAGATTCACGCAGATTCACACAGATCGGTTTAATTAATAGAATGGGTTAAGCAAACCTGGTATCATTTTTTAACCTCATATTTCAGGCAAACCAGATTCTGCCCGATCCGATCCATGGATTTCAACTCCAGGTCCATATAGACGGCTTCCGTAAATAAAGAAAGCCCTGTGCCGAAAATTTTGGGTGATATGGTCACAATGATATTATCGATAAGATTCGCTTGGGCAAAAAGCGTATTCACCCACGCCCCGCCGGCCAGGACGACTTCTGAATACCCTTCTGCTTCCAACTCTTTTAAAATCGTCTCGGGATCTTTATCCGTGTAATGGAGGTTCGGCCATTTTGATTTTCGATCTCTGTTCCGGGTAAGAATGATATTTTTTCGATGGGGCAAGGGTTTCCCAAACGTGTCAAAGGTTTTTGATCCCATGATGACCGCACCGGCTTTCTTGCTGATGGCGGCAAATAGCTTTTTGTCTTCTTTCCCTGTCCAATCGGGAAAGTGGTCGGGATCTTTACCGATCTTACCGTCAGCGGTAAGCGCCATCACAAGGGTTACGATCAAATGAAACTCCTTATAAATCTCAGGGCTTTTCATCACACGCAGAAATGGCAAAGAAAAAAGCGCAACGCAGTCGCCCTGGAGGATTACGAAGCCATCAACCTTCAAATTTACGAAATATCAAAACGCTGTTGAACCCGCCAAACCCGAGCGAGTTTGACATCACCGCCTTGACCGGTACTTCCCTGGCCTGATTCGGCACGTAGTCGAGATCACAAGCCGAATCCGGATTTTCATAATTGATGGTGGGGTGTACCTTCCCGTCTTCGATACTCATAACCGAAGCAATGGCCTCAACCCCTCCTGCTGCGCCTATAAGATGTCCGATCATGGATTTGGTGGAACTAATGGGGATTTCGTAAGCTCGGTCACCCAAGGCGTCTTTGATGGCCTTCGTCTCAATGGGATCATTGAGTCTAGTCGCAGTTCCGTGAGCATTAATGTAATCGATTTCAGCCGGTTTCATTCTTGCTTCTTCAAGCGCCATGCGCACAGCCTGTGTGAAAGACTCTCCCTGAAGGTTCGGAATGGTTATGTGATAGGCATCGGAAGTCATTCCGTAGCCGACGATCTCTGCATAGATATGGGCATTTCGCTTCAGTGCGTGTTCCAGTTTCTCAAGGACAACGATTCCGGCACCCTCTCCCATAACAAATCCGTCCCGATCCCGGTCAAAGGGACGGCTGGCCTTTTCCGGCTCATCATTTCGGACGGACATGGCGCGCATGGCAGCAAAACAACCGAATATAAGGGGGGTAATGCAACAATCCGAACCCCCGGTAATCATAACGTCTTCCCACCCGTTTCGAAGATATCGATAGCAGTTCCCGATGGCCTGCGAAGCAGAAGAACATGCGGTAGGCAAAGCATATGTGTTGCCTTTGCAGCTAAAATGCATGGATATGTTTGCGGGCACGGCACTGAGAATCTGTTGGGGCAGTGCATGGGGAGAAAGTCGCTTCGGACCGCGGTCTTCAATAAATTCTATGTATCCCTTCTCCAGGATTTCCATGTTTCCGGAACCGGTACCGGTGACCACCCCGATTTTAAACGGATCGATTCCGTCTATCTTTATCTGTTTCTTTTCGTCCACCAACTCAAAACCCGCATCTTCAAGGGCAAATTTTGCGGCAACCAGGGCAAAAAGGGAGGTTCGGCCCATATACTTGGTGGTCTTGTTAAGGGGAATATAATCGTAAGGATCGAAATTTTCGACGAAAGCGGCAACCTGCGGCCGATATTGATTCATCTCTACATACGGAAATCCATAATCGGAAAAGTCAAACCGTTTGGCTCCCGAAACACCTTTAAGCAGATTTTCCCAGTAGGCGTCTTTCCCAATGCCGATGGGTGTTATGGCCCCCAGCCCAGTAATAACAACCCGATTAGCCAAGATGCATTAATCTCCTTGATATTAGATTCTCATCTCAATTGGCGGTCCAATGAAACGAGTGCGATGAAATGACCTCATTCGGTAACAATATTAGAAGCATAGACGCCTTTTTATCCAAAAACCATAGTGAGAGTTTGGTGTCAACTCATAATTTATCGATGCTGGCAATAATCGCAGAAATTAAAGAATTTACAACTATTTAAAAAAGGTCTGTAAAACGAAAAGCACCTTATTCGTCCATTCAGTAAAAACGCTTTTGTTGTTTGGAAATAGGATAAGGAGTGTAAATAGCAGCCGGGAAAGAAGAAACCAGGGTGGGATAACGTTACTCGGATACACTTTCCGTTGGAGAAGTCTTCAAGGCGGTTATATGGCGCACAATGTTTCTTATGCTGTAGATCATCATCACGGCCCCGGCAAGGGGAATGTCTACATACTGAATTCGCTTCGGCAGTTTTAGAATCGGGGTCCAGTCGTTGGCAAGCAGGGTCAGCCGCAGTCCTTGATAAGCCATCACCCATAGAAAGAAAAAAGAAGCAGATTCGATGAGGAGACCGAGAACAGAACCGATGGTTCGATTTTTGATTTTTGAATAGAGCCAGTCCACCCGAAAATGGCTGTTGTCCCTCCACAACGCAGCCGCCCCGATAAATACCAGCCAGGCAAAAAGCAATTCCACAATCTCATCATACCACCCCATGGACATAATCGGCACGAACCTAAAAAATACGTTCCCGCTCAACAGTATGAGCAGCGATGCGATGCATACAAGGCATATCGTCCGCATGCAGGCGCCGGCCAGGTGATCGATTCGGCCTAAAATCTTCATGAATCTGTTGTTGCTTAAATTCATTAACCGTGTCCCATAACCAGTTTAGGCAGAATGAGGGAGATATCCGGTATATAAGTAACCGCCAAAAGCACGACAAATATCCCCAACATATAAGGTAGCAGCTCTCTTGACAGGATTCCGATGGGCACCTTGCTGATGCTCGAAACAGAGTAAAGACTCATTCCCACAGGAGGAGTGAGCAGCCCCAGCATGGAGGCAAGGGTCATGATGACCCCGAATTGCACGGCATCGATATCGAACCGGGCGATCAGCGGCATAAACACCGGTATGGTGATGACAAAGACGGCGATCCCTTCGATAAAACATCCCAATACCAAGAGTATGAGTGTGATAATTGCCAGCAGGGTGGCCTTTGAAGTGGTCAACGCAGTGAGGCTGGTGATCACCTGTTCTGGGATTCTTTGCCGGATCAGCAGCCATCCGAAAAATCCGGCGGCGGATATGATGAACATCACACGGATGGAGTGAACGATGGCCTCCCAGAATATTTTCGGTAGATCCTTGATGGTAAATTCTCGATAGACCATTAATCCGAGGAAAAGCGCATAGAGCGAAGCCACCACGGCAGCCTCGGTGGGGGTAAACACACCGCCGAGAATTCCCCCGATTATTATCACCGGCGTGCCGAGGGGTAACGCGGCCTCCTTTGCACTATCCATCAGTTCTTTGAAGGAGGCCCGTTTTTCTTTAGGATAATTTCGGATCCGGGAAACCACAAAAACAGCAGCCATGAGTGCGATGCCCATTAATGCTCCCGGAATAAAACCTGCAAGAAACAGCTTTCCGACCGAAACTCCGGTGAGGCTGCCGTAGATGACAAATGGTATACTCGGTGGGACCACAGGTCCGATGGTTGAAGATGCTGCCGTAATGGCCGCAGAGAACTTCCGGTCATAACCGCCATCGACCATAGCCTTCATTTCGATCAGCCCGAGCCCCGCGGCATCCGCCACTGCAGACCCGGACATTCCGGAAAAAATCATGCTGGCCACAACATTGACCTGCCCCAGCCCGCCCCAGATGTGTCCCACAAGGGCTTGGGCAAATCGAAACACCCGCTTCGTAATGCCGCCGGTATTCATTAAATTCCCGGCTAAAATGAAAAAAGGGATGGCGAGCAGGGTAAACGCGGTTGTAGAAGAATACATCCGTTGGGCCACCATGGTTAGAATTTGCGCTTCACCCATAAAAACAAAAGTCAGCACTGCTGTCAGGCCCATGGAAACGGCAATCGGAATACCCAGCATGATCAAGGATACCAGAACGAAGAAAATAACCAGCGTTATCATTTACTCGCCCATCCCCTTTGAAGCTTACCTTACGGAATCAACCATTTTCAGGAATTCATCAACGTTTTCTTTACCGGAATACTCAGCGATTCGATCCCAGGCCGGTTTCATCAAAGCTCTGAATTTGGAACCATCAGGGGTCGTCACGACCATGCCCGTATCCTTGAGCTTTTTTAAGAGTGACTCATCTTCCTTCTGGAGCGTTTCTCTCATGAAGTTACCGGCTTTCGTGCTCTCTTCTTTGATAATTTTTTGTTGATCAGGAGTGAGTTTGTCCCAGGTGGCCTTGCTGATCACGTGTACCATGCTGTTGTATACATGGCGGGTGACGGCCAAATATTTCTGGACCTCATAGATTTTGAAATGATAGATCACGGAAAGGGGATTATCCTGTCCGTCTGCAACACCTTGTTTCAGGGACATGTAGAGTTCGGGGAAGGCGATCTTTGTTGTTACGGCTCCCAGCGCCTCCATGGTGGCTTGGAGTTGGATTTCCGGGGGAACCCGCATCTTCAAACCTTTCATATCATCCGGAGCGCTGATGGCTCGCTTGTTGTTGGTGATGTTTCTGAAGCCCCATTCCCAGTTGGAAAGGTGAACCATTCCCTGTTTTTCAATATCAGGCCCTGCCCACTTCATGAATGGTCCGTCAAGCACGCGGTATGCATGAGCGGAATTGTCAAACACAAAGGGAAGCATCACCACGCCGAACCGCTTAGAGTATTTATCCAGAGCCCCCTGGGTGGGAAGTCCCATGTCGATGGCACCCAGCTTTATTTGCTCCAGCTGTTCCGGTGGAGATCCCAATGCATTGGCCGGGTAAATGGTTACCTTGACCTTTCCGTCGGTTCTTTGTTCCACTGCTTTACCGAACATCTCCGCCGCAAGGTCCCCGGGATGACCATCGGCTGCAAAGTGGGCAAACCTCAGTTCAACAGCGGCTGCAGGATTGCCGGAAAAGACAAGTAGTCCCGCTGCAAAAAAAGCGACTAAAACATATAAGCATTTTCTTCTCATGAAAAGACCTCCTTTTTAGATGATTATGAGTTCGTGTTGTCCCGACGCATATTCCGCGTCCGGGAAGCTGCTGCCGGTGTTAAAACCGTCCCTAAACGACAACTGAAATACTCGCGTAAAATTGAAGAAGCCTTGCAGATAAGGCAGAACATCCTACATCCAACAAAGGGTTTGTTAATAATTTTTTGAGCCCCCGAAACCAACATGAAAAGGCGTCCCAACCGGATCGGCTAACCGCCGATTTGAGTTTCAACGCCGGCATCGATCCAGATGTTTTTAAACTCCTCCATTAGTTCATTTGGAGGGCTTTCTAATGACGGCAATCGACTGCGCATGCCCAGGCAACGATATTTGACATCGGCAAATGCATGGTAGGGAAGGAGGTGGCAGGAGTGTGCCTGTTTTAATCCGGCAGCAAACTGGGCCATTGCCACCATCTCTTCTCCGGATGCGTTAAATTCGGGAATAACGGGAACCCGAAGGATCATGGGTCTCCCCGCTTCGTCAAGACGTCTTAAATTATCAAGAATTTGAAGATTGTTTGAACCGGTGAATTTCAAATGCTTCAGGGGATGGATATGTTTGAAATCAAACAAGATGATATCTGCAGATTCAAATGTCCGGCACACGGTTTCCCAATCCGCCTGCCCGGAAGTTTCCACAGCCGTATGCAGGTTGTTCTCTGCGCAGTGCTTAAGAAGACTTCGAGAAAATATCTTTTGCAGCAGGGGCTCGCCACCGCTTAAGGTTACACCTCCGTGGGAACGACGATAAAAGGGTCTATCCTTTTCAATTTCTTCGAACACCTCGCCCACGGACATCTGTTTGCCATAAAGAATCCGGGCCCTTGACGGACAAGCCTCCACGCACTCGGCACAGTGTCGGCACCGCTCAATAACGTAGGATATTCCGGCTTCTTGACTCCCGAGGGCTGCATTCTCCGGGCAAACATTCACACAGTTGCCGCATCCGATACATCGGTCAGGAAAAAAAGCCACTTGGGGTCTAACGTTCATGCCTTCAGGGTTTGCACACCACCAGCAGGAGAGGGGACATCCTTTGAGGAAGACCAGTGTCCGGATGCCGGGCCCGTCGTGAACACAGAATCGTTCAATATTGAATACCAGGCCCTTTGGTTCCGGCTGTTCCTCTGAAATTTTCTTTGGCATCTTACAATCGATGTTCGGTTCGAGCGATGAGCTGATCCTGAAAGGTGCGTTCCAGCATGGTAAAAAGGGCGCTGTATCCGGCCACTTTAACCACCAGGTCGGGATGCCGCTCGGGAAATGCTTGAGCTTCTTTCAGGGTTTCGGCCGATACCAGCGTAAATTGCATCTGCATCCCGCCCAATTCAAAGAAGGTCCGGATCAGGGCGGCAAATTTTGCCATGCCCCCTTCGCCTTCAATCATCGAAGGATGAATCTTCAAGTTGAACAGGGTGCCGTTGGGGTGTTGCTCGTGTTCGAGCTTGGCCACCGATTTAACCGCCGCGGTTATTCCGGACAGATCGGTTCCGGCCGTGGGAGATGCATTATCGCTGGTGGGTTCGCCTGCCCTTCTTCCATCAGGGGTTGCGCCGATAAACTCCCCTTCCGGCACGTTGGAAGTAAGGGTCTGTAAGGTAGGGCCGTACACTCCGCCCCGAATCGGCTTGAATTTTTTAACACCCTTCACAAACCAGTTCACGGCCTGCCGGGTGATCAGATCCACAGTGTCATCATCGTTTCCGAATTTGGGAGCCCGGTTGAGAAGCATCTGCCGCACTTCTTCGCCACGGGGCCCGCCAAAGTTTGAGGCCATCACATCCTTCAGTTCGGTGCCGGATATGAGCTTCTCTTCGAATACCAGTTTCTTTAATGCTGCCAGGGCATTCCCCAAATTGGCCGTGTTGTGAAACTGAACCTGGGTGTCGTTATAATTGGGACCCCCCCCTTCCGAGTGATCCACACCGGTTTCGATGCGGTGGGTCATCATGGCGGAAAGCAGCGGTGTCGGCGTCCCCTCTGCATAGGCTGAAGACACTGCGTTTGCGCACATGGGCATGAACTTAAGGTAATAATCAACCTGTCGTTGATAAGCACGTCCCAGATCTTCGTAGCTTTGAAACGTGGAGAGATCTTTTTTTTCCGGGCAAAGACAAATTCCGGTGGAAGGATTTGTGCCGCCGTTCAGGGTAATCTCGAGAAGTTTCAGCAGGCTGAAATATCCTCCGCCCCCGGTCATGGAGCACGACTTTCCGGGCACGGCCATCTCGGCACAACCCACTACCGCCCAATTGCGGGCATCTTCCATGGGGATTCCCATGTTCAGAAGGCACGGAATGGCCGTTTGGTCGTTAAACAGCCCCGGTAATCCGCCCCCGTGCGTCAGATTGGCCCGGCAGCAGGCCAAGAGAAAATCTTCCGGGGTCCCCGGATGAATGCGGGCCACTACCGTGGGAGCGATGAGTTTCAGATCCGCGGTGGCCTCCAGACAGAGATGGCTCAGATCGTTTACGGCATCCAGCCCTTCGATGGTCTGGCCGCCCAGAGTCAACGTCTGGAACATGGGGTAGCCGGTCTTAAACCGTGTGGACCGCCAGTTTCGGAGTTTGTTCAGTTCGGCCGTTTTTATCCAGAAGCATTCAACCAGTTCCCGTGCTTCCTCCCGGGTGATGCGCTGATCTTCTATATCCCTTTCATAGTATGGATACAGGTATTGATCGAAACGGCCGAGACTCATGGAATGGCCGTTGCTTTCGATTTGCGACAATAAAAAGGCAAACCAGACGGACTGCAAGGCTTCACGGAAGGTCTCCGCAGGGCCTGCCGCAACCCGATTACACACCAGGGCAATATCATCGAGTTCTTTACGGCGCTCTTCGCTAGTGCACTGCGCTGCGAGATTTCGGGCAAGCGCTTCATATCGACGCCCGAAGTCGGCAGCCGCATCACAAGCGATGATGACCGCTTTTAAAAATATCCGTTTGCGAATGTTTTGAGCCAAAGTGGGATCAAGAGATTGCCGGGTCTCTCGCGCTTTCTGCGCCAGGCCCTCAAAGCCCAAGGACAGCACCTGTTCAAAATCGAGTATCACATGACCGTCTCCATCCGTGGTGCTGATGACGGCGTGATATACCTGGTTGATGTGAAGGCCCTCTTTGTCGAAGACTTCCGCCAGTTCCGCCGGAAGGGAATGTTCGATATTTCCCATGACACGATCAAAATGCGTTTTCCCCCGCCACGATTCAACAATCTGAAGAAGCCCGTCACGATCTTCATCCCTAAGAACAAATGCATCTTGGGGCCGTTCTTTAAAGCTGTCCATCTCATCGGCCATCCATGATGCCGAAAACTCGGGGAACAGGGGGACGGAAAACGCTCTTGACGCATGATTGCCGACCACCAGTTCTTCCTCTTCGATATAGGTGGTCATTTCTTTCAACACTTTCGCCAGCGCCATGGCTCTCCGCACAACGAGCGGCCGGCCTTCGGTTTCAATCCAGCTGTCGGTATACAGGCGTGCACGTTCAAGACATATCTCCGGAGGGTTCCGGTAGAGCCGTGAACGCAGTCTCTCCGTTCTTGACGTCATGAGAAAGACTCCTTGTAAACTTAGTTCGCTTCGCTCACAATTGGAATACTGGAATATCGGAACGCTGGAATGATGGGTTTAAATGAATTCTATCGATTCTATAAAAAAGATCTTTTCCGCTTTTATACCCAATATTCCATTATTCCAGCATTCCACTATTCCATGTCGCACTGCATTGTTGAGTGTTAGTTGAAAACATAATATCAATAGATTGTAGAATTTCGGAGACGGTAGATTATATCCGGGTTGCCGGTTCAATAGCAATCTCTTTTCCCATAAAGAGGATAAAAGGGAATCTGCTGGTTTTGATTTGTAAACCATCTCAATCCCTGATATCCCCGAGAGACAAACACGAGAGACAAACACCCTTACATCAGAACAAGGAGCCGGACGTGAATCATAAATACCGACTGGGAATAGACACCGGCGGCACATTTACCGACCTTTGTCTTTTTGACGAATCGACCGGAACATTTGAAGTCGCCAAAATATCCTCCACCCCCAAAGACCCCTCCGAAGCGGTCGTCACGGGAATCAAAAAACTCCTCGCCCGGCATGAAATCAAACCGGATCAGATCCGTTTTCTCATCCACGGCACCACCGTCGCAACCAATGCGTTGCTGGAGGGAAAGGGTGCGCCCACCGCGCTCATAACCACCAAGGGATTTGAGGACGTTCTTCTCATCGGTCGTCAGAGCCGTCCAAAACTCTACGATTTCTGGGCCAAACGCCCCCGGCCCATCGTGCCGCGAAGCCGTTGCTACGGAATTTCGGAACGGATACTCTATACCGGTGACGTCCACATCCCGTTGGATGAGGAACAAGCAAGACACATCATCTCGGAAATCAAAGGGTTGAATATCAATTCCATCGCTCTCTCCTTGATTAACGCTTATGCCAATCCGGAACACGAGCATCGGATCAAGGCACTGATTAA
>DUZK01000046.1 GCA_013349495.1 Deltaproteobacteria bacterium | reverse complement strand
CTTCGGCGCTATAAACAGATCGATTTCTGGAAGTCACTAAAATCACACGATTTATTCTTTGCTGGATTGTTCCAGAGTCGTTTACACTTTATATGATATGTTCGCCGCGAAAATCGGTGATCAATACAATCGCTCTCCTCTGCTACGAGTGTATGGTCGATAAGCTCATAAAGGGAGCCTCTCGATTGTCGGCAAAATTGGATATTTTCCTGAAAATGAAAACGGCCATAACCTTCCGCAATACATGCTGTTGAAGATCTTGAGGATCTTATCATTTGGTCAGATAGCCTATATCTCTCCTCTAAAGGTAGCCTTTTTGTTAACTCCCATATTTTCTTCCGTATTACTCGGCACCGCTGCCAAACCTCAAGATCCCTGAAATCATTGTATTTACCGTCGTCTTTCATCACCAATGGTTTCACTTATCGATTTGACTATTCAACTACTTTACTATTTGACGAATTACCGATTCAACGATTCAACAATTTGACTATTCACAAATCTTAAAACCGCTTATAAAACCGCTCTTTCGGTTGAGCCGGTTCGTCTCTCGATACCCAGTAGGTGGATGCATCGGGATCGGGAGACAAGGGCAAGGGCCGTCCGCCGAAGAGTCTTTTAATCAGAGTCGCCGGCGTGATGACTGCATAATACGCAATGGCCAGCATCAGTGTTGTAATCACCTGGCCGATAAAGTGGGCTATTTTCAGCCATGCTCTATAAACCGGTCTCAGGATATCCGGAATAAGAATGAAACCGATACCCAAACAAGACAGAAACCCGAAAAGATATATGGGAACCGGTTTGTGTCGCCAGATACCGACAGCACAAAGGATTCCGAAAAACAGAAACGCAATGAGGCCGAATTTCCGTATATCTCTTATATCAGTCGAGAATGAGTTCATCCCGCCAGTCCTTTTCCTCCTGCCAGGGCGGCTGTTCTTCTTTAACCAGCATAAAATCTTCGATGACCAGCACATCCATTTCGGTTCGCATAAAACACCGGTACGCATCTTCCGGTGTACAGATGATGGGTTCCCCCCGCACATTGAAGCTCGTGTTGACCACCACCGAACATCCGGTCAACTTCTCAAACTCCGAAATGACCGCATAATAATCCGGTTTGTCGTTCCTGTTGACCGTCTGTATGCGTGCAGAATAGTCGAGGTGAGTGACCGCCGGAATATCGCTCCGCTTATTCTTTAAACGTTCCAGAAGCCCCAATCCGTCCGTGGAGGGTTGCGGGAATCGTCTGCCCTCGTTCACTTTCGCAACCAGCAGCATATAGGGGCTCGGCCGATCGATTTCAAAGTACTCCGAAGCCTTATCCTGAAGAACCGTCGGTGCAAAGGGCCTGAAAGATTCTCTATATTTTATCTTAAGATTCATAACACTCTGGGTCTCCACTTGACGGGGGTCACCCAATATAGACCTTGCGCCCAACGCCCTCGGCCCGAACTCCATGCGGCCGGCCATGTACCCGACGATTTTCCCTGCCGCAATCTGCTCGGCAATCCGTTTTTCCCTTTCTTCCGGCTTAAGCTGCCGGTAGGGGTATTTATTCTGATTCAAAAAATCTTTGACGTTGTCGGTTGAAAATCCGGGACCTAAATAAGACCCTTTTTGACTGTCTCTCCCTTCGGTATGAACCCTGTCATTTCCCAAAAACCGGTGCCAAACCGATAATGCAGCGCCCAGCGCGCCTCCGGCATCACCGGCCGCCGGTTGAATCCAGATATCTTCAAAGGGGCCTTCCCTGAGAATTCTGCCATTGGCGACACAGTTCAACGAGACACCGCCTGCCAGACATAAATGCTTCATTTTCGTTTCATTATGCACATGCCGGACCATTTTCATAATCACTTCTTCGGTCACAGACTGTATGCTGGCTGCAATGTCCATTTCCCTTTCGGTAATTTCCGTTTCCGGTCTCCTGGGCGGACCGCCGAAGAGTTTTGAAAAACGATGATTGGTCATTCGCAGACCGCCCAAAAAATCAAAATACGACATGTTCAGCCGGAGCGAACCGTCTTCTTTGACATCAACGATATCGTTTAGGATGACATCTTTATATTTCGGTTTTCCGTAAGGGGCGAGCCCCATAAGTTTGTATTCGCCGGAATTCACTCTGAAGCCGGTAAAGTATGTAAACGCCGAATAGAGGAGACCTAGAGAATCCGGAAAATGAAGCTCTTTAAGTATTGTGATGGCGCTGCCGGACCCGTATCCGTAACTGGCCGTGGCCCACTCTCCCACCCCGTCAATGGTTAAAATGGCGGCCTCTTTAAAAGGCGAGGGATAGAATGCAGACGCTGCATGGGCTTCGTGATGTTCCGTGAATAACACATCCCCTTTATAACCGATCTCCCGTTTGATCACTTTGGGCATGTGCAGTTTTTTACCGAGCCAAAGCGGCATGGCTTCCAGCCATGAGTGGAGTCCTTTTGGAGCAACGGTCAGAAAGCTGAGCAGCAGCCGCTCAAAGGTCAAAAAGGGTTTATCATAGAAAACAACGTAATCCAGTTCATCCACAGAAATATCGGCTTCCTTCAGGCAGTACCGAATCGCATGTTCCGGAAAGCGGGGGTCATGCTTTTTCCGGGTGAACCGTTCTTCCTGTGCGGCGGCGAAAATGCTGCCGTTCTTTAGAAGACACGCAGCACTGTCATGATAAAAGCAGGATAGCCCCAGGATATGGTTCATGAATGCTGCTTCTCCAGTTCTTTTAATTTTGAAAGGCTGTCCGGCGAATTGAAATTCTTCTTGTCTCCGTAAGGATCGAACCGAACGCCGATCAGATAGTCGTAACTCTCACCCGGATAATCCGAGGCCCAGACCACCACTCCCTTGAGTACGAGCGACTCTCCGTTATCCGGAAGGTAAATTTTTAGGGTTACTTTAGCATCCAGATTGAATGACGCTTGTGACAGAAACCGTATTCCCCCGAGGCTGATATCATGAACCGGAATGTATCCCCCTGAAAAACTAGAAGATTTAAACAGTTTCTTTTCGATCCGGTATGAAAGGGTCGCACCCGGCAAATGGAAACGATCGCATTCTCTTCTTTCTGTTTTACTCATCATATGATCCCATTCAATTCAATTAATCCGAATATTTTATATGAAAATTACCACAGATCCAATAGATATACGCCGGCATTTTGATATACGCATCATCAGTTATCCAAGTCCGGCGTGATTGCCCATGAAGATTTTAAACAAAGCTCCGCTTTCTCGATCAAGCCGATGAAATTCTATAACCTATTGTTATTTATTATAAATTCTCTTTGACGATCTTTAAATCAACTGTCTATAATTTGGTTCAACACCTCTATGCGTTCCGGTTCGGATATCATAGGCGCGATTTCATCTTCGATCTCTTCTGCGAGTTGTTTGATCTGCCTTTTCAATTCTTCGTATTCGCCTAGTTTTAATTTCAGAAACCGTATGGTCAGTTTGGCTTTCTCCTGAAGCCCTTGAGGCGTCAGCATATAGGTATAGGGTCTTTTATCTTTGGCGCTCTTAAACCTAATGATTTTTATCATACCCCTCTTCGCCAGCTCGGATAGGCAATAGTTCACCTTTCCCAGGCTGATGCCGGCGCGTTTTGCCATATCCCGCTGGGACAAATTCCCTTCCTGACTCAGGATTTTAAGTACGCGGTATCTGATTTCCTGTTCAAACTGCATGTTCATGACGTGAACTTTAAAAAAAACAAGTGATTATGTCAAGATAAACGATTAGATGGGGTATAATTTAAGAAATATTGAAGGGGTGCATGCAGTTTGATTTGACTATTTTTCTTTTTCAGTCGACTTCTTTAACACAGAATTATAACTAAATCAACAATTTTTCTTGGAATATCTGAATCTTATGAATCATACCCTTTCGGGTGTTTTTGATGCCAATTCCATGCGGTTTCCACAATGGAAACAAGATCAGGGAACCGGGGTTCCCAGCCGAGTTCATTCTTTGCTTTATCGCTGGAACCCACCAAGGCAGCCGGGTCGCCGGCCCGCCTGTTGACCACCCGATTCTTTATGGGTTTTCCGGTTATCCTGCGTGTGATATCGATAACTTCCCGGACCGAATAGCCCACTCCGTTTCCGAGATTATATGTTCCACTGCCCTTTCCGTTCAACAACCGTTCCAAAGCCCTCAAATGAGACTCGGCCAGATCATCCACATGTATGAAATCCCTGATGCAGGTTCCGTCGGGTGTGGGGTAGTCGTCACCGAAAATCCGGATCTCTCCCCGCTGCCCCATCGCGGCCTGAATGGTGAGCGGAATCAAGTGGGTTTCCGGATTGTGGTCTTCCCCCAATTCACCTTCGGGGTCTGCACCTGCTGCATTGAAATATCGCAGTGAAACAGATTCAACCCCATAAGCAGTTCTGAAATCATTCAATACCTGCTCCACCATGTATTTAGTCCTGCCGTAAGGATTAACAGGGTTTCTGGGATGGTTTTCCGTGATGGGAATTTCCTCGGGTTCACCGTACACCGCACAGGATGATGAAAAGACGAAATTTTTTACTTCCGCTTCCACCATCACGGACAACAGGCAAATGGTGTCTGCCAAATTATTCTGATAATATATGGAGGGATCTGTGACGGATTCTCCAACATAGCAATATGCCGCGTAATGCATGACCGCATCGATGCGATGTTCCGAAAAAACACGTTTCAGTATATTCCGGTCAGAAATCGATCCCTCAATGAAAGGCCCCCACTTGACCGCTTTTTCATGCCCTCTGGACAAATTGTCCAGTACAATCGGCAAATAGCCACGCTTTGACAAGCGCTTGCACATGTGGGACCCGATATAACCCGCCCCGCCAACGACAAGTATTTTTTTCATGAGGGATTAGCTCTCGGGAAACAGTTTGTTCAGTTTGTCTACGGTCGTTTTTTCAATATCGAAAAATGAAACGCTGATGTCATATTGGCCGTCTTTTATTTTTTCAACGCGCACAACAGATCCGATGACTGTTACCGGAGCCTCCTTGGAGGAGACGGGAATTTGAAGTTGAACCTTGGACCCCATTTCCAACGGATTTGTACTTTCAAACCTCATGCCGGTGATACTGATGTTTTTACCGATTCCGGTGACGTCTTTTAAGTCGTCGAAGTTGATCCCCCGTATTTTGATCTCGGTCGTGAAATCGATGCGGCTGCTGTGCCGTTTGTCTTTAGAGTAAAAGGCAATGTTGTTCTTCCCGGAACGCTTGGCATTGTACAGCGCGTTATCGGCACATTGCATCAATTTGACGGGATCTCTGGCGTCTATGGGGTATGTGGCAAGCCCTCCGCTTACCGTCATGGTAATCGGTTGTTTGTCATGCTTCATTTTCAATGCTTCGATCTTTTTCCGGATTCTTTCTCCGGACACAAGGGCTTGAACTTTACCGGTTTCAGGAAGAATCAAGACAATTTCCTCCCCGCCAAATCGTGCCGGGGTATCTTCGGATCGGGTTTCTTCTCTGATCACCCGGGAAACACTCCTCAACACCATATCGCCGGCAAGATGGCCGTAGGCGTCGTTTACGTCTTTGAAATTATCCAGATCGAAGAACAGAATGGAAAGATCGCTTTTGGAGCGCCTGGCACGGGCGATTTCCCGCTCCAGGGCGGAGTCGAAAAATCCTCTGGAATAGAGCCCCGTAAGACTGTCAAATTTTGATGAATTGGCGGTCGCCTCAAAAATATGGATCTCGATCACAATGGGATTTTTCAGGGATCTGTCGATGGATTGAAAATAATCACAGATAGCGGTTCTTAAACTGATATCCCGGCCAAGGGTATCACTCAGGCTTTTTCGGTGTGTTAACATCCGGTTCCAGCATTCTTCCGCCTTTAAAGGCTCCAATTCCAGATGCGTCAGCACATGGAGAATAACCGAATAGGCTTGGCGTCCGTGAATTGAGATTATTTGATTTAGCTCGGAGATGAGACGATCGTCCTTCCCCGGGAAATCATATAAACTCTTGATGACTGAATCTCTGATTAGTTCCATCGTTTGCCTTTCAAGTTAAATAGGACGCAGATTTGCGCAGATACACGCAGATAATAATCTTTTTTTCTTAATCTAAAAAATCTGCGTTCATCAGCGTCCCAAAAACAAAATTTTTATACATTCAATTTAAATAGAACGCTTTGATCGTATCGACTATGTATTCCTGCTGTTCAACGGTAAGTTCCGGGTATATGGGAAGCGCCAGGGTTTTTTGGGCCGCTTCTTCGGCAACAGGGAAATCACCCGAATTATATCCTAAATATGAGAAGCAATCCTGAAGATGCAACGGCACCGGGTAATAGACTTCGGTTCCGATCCCCGCCTCCTTTAAATATTCCCGCAATTCGTCTCGTTTCTCCGCCACCCGGATCACAAATTGATTGTAGATATGTCTGTTTTCTTTTTCCACCGGCAGGTCCAGAACCTCCGACAGGCCTGCCTTATCGAACAATTCCCGGTACCGAGCTGCATTTTCCTGCCGGGCCCGGGTCCATTGATCCAGGTGCTTCAATTTGACGGAGACCACCGCAGCCTGCAGCGCATCCAATCTGAAGTTTCCCCCCACAACCTTATGATAATACTTGGGGCGTGCACCATGAGCCCTGAGTATTTTTAGTTTGTCAGCCCGTTCCTCCGACGATGTGGTAACGATTCCCCCGTCCCCGAAAGCACCCAGATTTTTGGACGGAAAGAATGAAAACGATCCGATATCGCCCATGGATCCGGCCCGTTTCCCCTTGTACTCTGCCCCGATGGCCTGGGCGGCATCTTCAATGACAAAAAGATCATACGTCTTTGCAATTTCAAGGATTCCGTCCATATTCGCACATTGACCGTAAAGATGAACGGGAATAACGGCTTTGAGCCTTTCTCTATCCTCGGCGGACAGGTTTTCTATGGTTTTTGCCGCTTGATCCGGTGAGATATTGAATGTTTCACGATCGATGTCGACAAAAACCGGCTTTGCCCCCACCCGGGAAACACACCCGGCAGAGGCAAAAAATGAGTACGGGGTGGTAATAACCGAATCACCGGGGCCGACATCTGCCGCCAGCAATGAAATGAGTAATGCATCGGTTCCGGAAGAAACGCCCACGGCAAATTCCGTATTGGAGTATTCGGCGATTGCCTTTTCCAACTTCTCCACCCAGGGTCCCAGAATGAAATACTGGCTTTCGTAGACATCTTCCGTCACGCGGAGAATCTCGTCTTTAATCGTCTGGTACTGGCTTTTGAGGTCAAGAAGAGGTACTTTCATGATCACTATTGAATTCCTTTAATATTGTTGATTTGATAACAAATCGAATTCACCGAGTATCTGATATTTCGTATTTAGATACTTGCTGGTTCATTCTAAGAATTTGTCTCTAACATTTATGATATTTTGAAATCTATGATTGTTTTTGAACCGCAGAATGCTGAACAAGGAATATCCAATTTCGAAGTTTTCCAATCACTTCTGCGGTTCTAAATTCCTTGTTCTATATTCGATATTTAAATTCAAATATCTTTGGAAAGATTTATACTAAACACTTTCGTTGACCGTCTCCACCTGAATAAAAACAAGGATTCGGTCACCGGTATTTTCAATCTCCAGTGTACGGCGTTCCGGCATCTGGAGAAAATCCCCTTTCCTATAATCGGTCTGTTCTTGCCCGTCTTTAATGGAGGCCCTCCCGCTTATAAAAGATAGCTGTTTTCTCGATCTGCTTCCGGTGCGGTTTTGAAACACCGAGCCCGGATATACGAGCACCCGCTCCACTCTTGAATCCGATTCCTGTTCCAGAAGGGTGATGGTACCCCACGGATGGTAATCGGTCTTATGGGTCCTGAACTCCTGCCTCCCCCTTTCCTTAAGGGTTGTAACGATCGCCTTGACATCTCTGCTGTTCTTCATATCAGATACAAAGACGGAGTCAGGCGTTTCCACCACCACCAAATTTTTGAGGTGATTGGTTGCGATCAACCGTTTATTGCCCAGAATAAAACAATCTTCAGTATCCTTTGCAATGATGTCGCCGTCCAAAACATTTCCGTTTTCATCCTTGATCAGAAAATCGTATAAGGATTTCCATGAACCGATATCACTCCAACCGAAATCCGAAGGAACCACAACGCCTTTATCTGTTTTTTCCATAACGGCATAATCGATGGATATGTCCGGCAACGCCTCATAATCCTCCAGTGCTACACTGCCGTCTTCCAGTATGATGCCGTCCATCTTTTGGTAAAGCTCCGGGGTTAATTGCTTGAACTCTTCCAGAATCACGGATGCCCGAAACGCGAACATTCCGCTGTTCCAAAAGAAATTTCCAGCCGCAACATAATTTTCTGCGGTTTTTTTGTCCGGTTTTTCAACAAACCGCTTTATGCTCAGGGCATCTTCGGAGATCCGATCCGCCCCTTCGATATAGCCGTATCCGGTTTCAGGAAAGTTCGGTTTGATACCGAAAGTCACCAGATAGCCGGTTTCTGCCAAATTCAAGGCAACCGCCAGTTTCCTGTGAAAATCGTCGTTATCTTTGATCACATGATCCGCAGGAAAAATGCCGAGCACGGCATCCTTTTCGGTCTTTAAGATTTGAAGCACGGCAAGCAGGATGGCCGGCGCCGTGTTCCTTCCACACGGTTCACAAATGACCTTGTTCTCAGCAGGGAACCCGATATCCTCCATGTGCCGCCTGATCTCGTGGTAATGTTCTTTACCGCAGACGATCCGAACATGTTCTTTTCCCATTGTGGGCGTCAATCGCTTCAGCGTGCTTTGCACCAGAGAGTCATTGCCGATAAATTTCACAAGCTGTTTCGGATACCGCTCCCGGGACACCGGCCACAGACGGGTCCCGGTTCCCCCAGCCAATAAGACGGCATATGCATTAAGATTGCGATTTCGATCTCCATCCGGTACTTTCAATTCTTAACCTTTCAGATTTTTCATCATCATCATGAAGGTTGATACACGGCATCCGAGCACACGGTTTCAACAGCACCATATCCGAGAAAACCGTTAATCTCTCTGATCAGGGAAGCCCCCGCCTTAATCCTCAGATCCTCCGGAAGTGCTATAACGGTTTCCGTCCGATCAGGATCGTTCAGATGGATAAACGCATTGCAGGATCCGGGATGCCTCATGAATATATTGTGGAGCGTTGTGAGTGCATTCTTCTCTGTATGATGAATATCGAGTCTGACATGGACCGCCGCCGTCCATGTCTCTTCGGCCTTATTCACGGGAATTATGGTATCGGCGAGAATTTTTACCGCGTTTTCATCCCGCTGGAGCTGGCCCTGAATCAAAATCGGCGCATCTTCCACCAATAACTCCCAGGCTTTTGCATAAATCGACGGAAAAACCGTCACCTCCACCGTGCCTTGAAGATCCTCCAAATTCACAAAGGCCATCCGCTCACCCTTTTTGGTGGTGATGGTTTTTGAATTCATTACAATCCCGCCGATCCGTACGGTCTTGCCGTCTTCTGTTTCACTTAACGTCAAGGTATCGGTATTGGTGAATTTTTCAAGCAAATCTTCATACTGGCCCAAAGGATGTCCGGATATATAAAATCCCAATGCCTCTTTTTCGAAAGTCAGACGCTGTCTCTCATCCCATTCCTCTATCTGCGGCATGGGCGGGGTGTTGATGGGGGCTGGACTTTCAGAGCCGCCCGAAAACAATCCCATCTGCGGACCGTTCCTTTCCTTCTGCAGGGTTTGCCCGTAATCAAGGGCATCTTCAAGGGCTGCCATCATCTGGGATCGACAGGCCCCGGTTGCGTCGAACGCACCGCATTTAATCAGGCTTTCCATCACCCTTTTATTGACCTTCCTGAGATCCACCCGTTCACAGAAATCAAATATGGATAAAAACTCCCCGTCTTGTCTCACCTCTAAAATCGAATCGATGGCTCCTTCACCGACGTTTTTAACCGCCACCAGCCCGAAGCGGATCTTTGAGCCGGATACGCTGAACTCCTTTTCACTTTCATTGATATCCGGAGGAAGCACCGGTATATCATGACGACGGCATTCGGCTATATATTTAACAACACCGTCTGAAGACTGCATTTCGCTGGTCAGTAATGCCGACATAAACTCTACGGGAAAGTGGGCTTTGAGGTAAGCCGTTCGGAATGCGATGAGTGCATAGGCGGCACTGTGGGACTTATTAAATCCGTACCCGCCGAATTTTTCCATCAGGTCGAAAATGGTCCCGGCTTTATTCACCGGTATGCCGTTCATCTCAGCCCCGTTCACGAATCGCTCCCGGTGTTGCGCCATCACCGAAGAAATCTTTTTCCCCATGGCTTTTCTAAGGCCGTCGGCTTCCGCCATGGAGTATCTGGCCAGCTTGCCGGCAATCTTCATCACCTGCTCTTGATATACGATAACCCCGTTGGTTTCCTTTAGTATGGACTCCAGCTCGGGCACCAGGTATTCCACCGACTTTCGACCATGTTTTCGGTCCACATAATCGTCGATCATCCCGCTTTCCATGGGACCGGGTCGATAAAGGGCAAGCAGCGCAATGATGTCGTCGAAACAGGCCGGTTTTAAACGAACCAGCAGATCTCTCATGCCGGAGCTTTCAAGCTGAAACACACCCGTGGAGTCGCCGGCTGAAAGCAGCCGATAGGTCGCCTCGTCGTTTAAATCCAGATCGGAAAGATCGGGGCGGGTTCCGGTTTGGCGTTCGATTTCCGATATTGTCCGCTCGATCACCGTAAGGTTACGCAAGCCTAAGAAATCGAATTTCACAAGCCCGATTTTCTCGACCCATTTCATATCATACTGGGTGACAACCTCCCCCTTTTTCCCTCGATAAAGGGGCATATAATTCACAAGCGGCTTGTCCGAAATCACTACCCCGGCGGCATGGGTGGATGCATGCCGGGGAAGCCCTTCCAGCACCCTGCTGATAGCTATCAGATCCGCCACCTCGGGCTGTTTTTCCGCCATCTCGGTGAGACGCGGCTCCTGCTTGAGCGCGGCATCCAATGAGATGTTCAATACATCCGGAACCATTTTCGCGATGGCATCCACCTCCCGTAAGGGGATGTCCAGTGCACGGCCCACATCCCGAATGACCGCCCGGGTTTTTAATTTTCCGAAGGTAATAATCTGTGCGACAAAATCACCGCCGCCGTACCGATCCACCACATATTTGAAGACATCCTCCCGGCCGTTGATGCAAAAGTCCACATCGATGTCCGGCATACTGATCCGGTCGGGGTTCAAAAACCTTTCAAATATGAGGCCGTGTTCAATTGGATCCAGGTCGGTTATTCCCAGGGAGTATGCCACAAGGCTGCCTGCAGCCGACCCCCTTCCGGGACCCACCGGAATCCCATGCTCTTTGGCATAATGGATAAAATCGGCAACAATCAAAAAGTACCCGGCAAATCCCATTTCATGGATAACCGACAGTTCATACTTCAGCCGATCCGTATAGGCCGCTTCATCAATGTCCGGATTTCTTTTTTTGATTTTCCGAATTACTTTTTCAAATCCCGCCCGGACCTGCTCATTGAACACATCGTCAATGGGTCGGCTGCTTTCGGTTTTGAATTGGGGAAAATGGTAGGTCTTAAAATCGAAATCGATGTTGCATCGAGCGGCGATTTCCTTGGTAATCTGAATGGATTCGGGATGATCACCGAAATGTTCGATCATCTCTTTCGGAGATTTGAAATAGAGCTGATCGGTTCGAAATTTAAATCGATCCGAGTCTTTAACGGTCTTTCCGGTCTGAATGCACAAAAGAACATCATGCGCCCTGACGTCTTCTCTATTCAAATAATGACAGTCATTGGTTGCCACCACAGGAATGGACAGGCGGTTTCCCATATCGAACAACGCCTCATTAACGATTTCCTGTTCCGGCAGGCCGTTGTTTTGAACCTCAAGATAGAAATTATCCTCTCCGAAAAGGTTCTGGTAAAACCGCGCTGCATCATCGGCATCCGCAGGACGATTTTCTTGGATCCGCGTCGCCACCTCCCCGTGCAGGCAGGCGGTCAGGGCAATCAATCCGTGGTGGTGCTCTTTCAACAATTCCTTGTCGATACGCGGTTTGTAGTAGAAACCCTCCAGGTGTGCTATGGTCACCAACTTGCACAAGTTTCGATACCCCTCCTGATTCTCACATAAAAGGATCAGGTGCGTCATTTCTCTGTTGTCAATGGGCGTTTTGTCGGTGAGCCGGCGCGGGGCAATATAGCACTCACAGCCGATGATCGGCTTTATTCCGTTTTTTCCGGCCTGCTCAAAGAATTCAACGACTCCGAACATGGTGCCGTGGTCCGTGATGGCCACCGAATCCATATTATATTCGGCCGCTCGGTCAAACAGCGGATTTAATCGTATGGCGCCATCCAGGAGACTGTATTGGGTGTGAACGTGAAGGTGAACAAAGTCGGACATAGTTGTCAATCAGAATTCGTTATAGGCGCTTAATTGTTATTTTTGGCAGAATATTTTTGAATGCAATAATAAGCTGCTCAAAGAAGTGCCTAAAATTAAAAGTGCCTAAAATGCCTAAAGTTGTGGAATTCTATCATTTTTATAAAAAAAGATAGAGCAAAGCGATACCTTAACTCTAGGCACTTCAAACTTTAGTTCACTTGTAACTTTTCCGGCTCGTCCGGGTTAGGCAATTTGAACAGAGCCGATTAATCGAGCCGGTAATTGGGAGCCTCTTTGGTGATGATAACATCATGGACGTGGCTTTCACGCAGACCCGCAGCGCTGATTTTGATAAAACGGGCGTTTTCTCTAAGCTCCTCGATGGTTTGGCAGCCCAAATAGCCCATTCCGGCCTTAAGCCCGCCGATCAGCTGCAGCACAGTTGCCGAGAGCGAGCCCCGGTATGGCACCCGACCGACAATCCCCTCGGGTACGAGTTTGTCCTCACTGATTTCTTCGCCATGGTAATATCGGTCTTTGCTTCCCTTCTTCATGGCTTCGATGGAACCCATCCCTCGATAGACCTTGTAGCTGCGGCCTTGGAAGAAGACCGATTCCCCGGGGCTTTCCTCAGTCCCCGCGAACAAACCGCCGATCATCACGGAATGTGCGCCGGCCCCGATGGCCTTTGTTATATCACCGGAGAATTTTATGCCCCCGTCTGCTATCAATGGTACGCCGGTTTTTTTAAACACGGATCGACAATTCATTATGGCGGTGGCCTGGGGAACACCGACACCCGCAACAATTCGAGTGGTACAGATGGATCCCGGTCCGATTCCGATCTTAACGCCGTCAACACCGGCTTTGACCAGATCTTGGGCGCCTGCCTCGGTGCCCACATTACCGGCAATGAGTTCGATGTCTTTGAAATCGCTTTTGAGTTTTTGTACGGCGTTCAACACATTTTCGGAATGCCCGTGAGAAGTATCGATCAAGATAACATCGGCGCCGGCGGCCAGCAAGGCATCGGTTCTCTCTTCCATGTCGGGTCCGACACCGATGGCGGCACCCACGCGAAGTCTTCCCATGACGTCCTTGCAGGCCTTGGGGTATTTTTTTATTTTTTCGATGTCTTTTATGGTGATCAAGCCTTTCAATCCGCCTTTGGCGTCCACCACCAGTAGTTTTTCAATGCGATGCGCATGCAACAGCTTTTTCGAATCTTCAAGTGTAATCCCTTCAGATACGGTAATGAGATTCTCCTTGGTCATCACCTCCGATACTTTCTTTTCCAGATCGGATTCGAACCGAAGATCTCTGTTGGTTACGATTCCCACCAGTTGTTTGTCTTTTGTTACCGGTACCCCTGATATCCGATATTTTTCCATGAGTTTGAGTACATCGCCTACCGGTTGGTCCGGATGAATGGTTACAGGATCGATAATCATGCCGCTTTCGGATTTCTTGACCTGATCCACCTCTATGACCTGGCTTTTAATGCTCATATTCCGATGGATAAAACCGATTCCGCCTGCCCGGGCCATACTGATGGAAGTCCGCGCCTCCGTAACGGTATCCATGGCAGCACTGGTAATCGGAATATTCAGAGATATGTTCCGGGTCAGCTTTGTACTAGTATCGACGTCTTTTGGGAGTACAGCCGAACGATTCGGCATGAGAAGCACATCATCGAATGAATATGTTTCTTCCATCGGGAATGTTTCCATTGAATCCTCCGAAGAGAGATCAAAGCAAATAGGACGCGGATTTACGCAGATATACGCAGACAAAATCGTTATTTATTGATTTTAGATCCTTATCATCTGTGTTCATCTGTGTCCGAAAAGTAAGTTTTGGAACTATAAATCTATATCGAATTCATGGTTCACGTTAAATGATTAACAGATCTAAATAGCAAATGGCGGTTGCTTTCGCAACGGTTTATTTGCCGCTTGACAATAATAAGGAGACGCTAATATAACGCAAAATCGCAAATATTACACGGAACAGAACAAATCATGCTACTAAAAATAAACCCCCAAAATCCGCAGGAACGATTGATCCGGAAGATTTCTGAAATCCTCCAGAGGGGGGGAATAATCGCTTATCCCACCGATACGCACTACGGTATCGGATGCGATATCTTGAATAAGCGTTCCATCGAGCGGATTTATCAACTCAAACAAAGGAGTAAAAACCAGCCCTTCAGTTTTATCTGTTCCGATCTGAAAAACATCAGCCACTATGCAAAGGTCTCTAATTACGCCTATAAAACAATGAAACGGCTGCTGCCCGGTCCCTATACCTTCATATTGGAAGGTTCCAGGCTGGTGCCCAAAATAATGCTCACCAAGCGTAAATCCGCGGGTATCCGGGTGCCGGATCATCCCATCTGCATATCGCTCGTCAAAGCGCTGGGAAACCCCGTTATATCCACAAGTGCCACGCTTCCGGACGGCTCCTTGTTATCCGATGCCTCGCTCATACAAGATGTTTTCAAAGGGCGTCTCGATGCCGTAATCGATGGCGGCCCGGTATCGGGAAATCCGTCCAGCGTCATCTCCCTGATCAATGATGAGCCTGAAGTGATTCGGGAAGGGATGGGAGATGTGAGTCTATTCAGATAGGGCAAACGGTGTACTTCCGGCGGAATAGTGACCTGAAAAATATTCTGGGGATAGCATCAATTCTGAAATCTGTCCGAACAGGGTGCCGAATAAGTATTTGATCAGAGAAAACCGCTTCTCAGGAGCATAAACAACGGCAATTTTACCTTCTATCCCGCCTTTTCGACCGGCCCACTCAATGGAGTCCTCCAGGTTTCCGATCCGATCAACAAGCCCGAAGTCTTTAGCCTCCTCCCCGGTGAAGATTCGGCCGTCGGCCAGCGGTGCCAGTATGTCTTTCTCCATTTTTCGGCCCAATGCGACATCTCTGACAAATTGTGCGTGGATTTTGTTGGCCAAGTTCTGAAGGATTTCCCGCTCCTTGGCGGTCATCTCCCGTACCGGAGATCCCATATCCTTGTATGCCCCGCTCTTGACCACAACCGGGACCAGACCGATTTTTCTTAAAACTTCCTGAAAATTGGTGAACCCCATGATCACACCGATACTGCCGGTTATGGTGCCCGGATTTGCGATAATGCCATCTGCTCCGGCGGCGATATAATAACCGCCCGATGCGGCCACAGTGCCCAAGGATGCGATAACCGGCTTCTTCTGTGATGCTTTTCTGACTTCCCGGTATATTTCCTGAGCCGGACCCACGGCGCCGCCGGGGGAATCGATGCGGAGCACAATGGCTTTTATCGATTTTTCGTCACGAAATCGCTTGATGTTCTCGATAATCGTTTTAGGATCGGAAACAACGCCTTTGATTTCGATGACCCCGACCTGGCTCTTGCCGCTGCCGAACTCAACGAAATCTTTTCGTTTGGAGCTGAACACGATCATGAGTGACAGCCCCAGAACGGTAATGGCAACGATGGTAGAAAATATTAATAGGAAAAATAGATATGGATGTCTGCGGGAAAACATGGGCGCCCGCTATTCTTCATTGAGTTTTTCCTGAAGATTTTCCCTCAGCATTTCCCCGAAGTCTGATGTTGGGGACTGCATCATATTGGTGTAATCATCAAGAATATTCTGTTCGCTTTCTAATTCAAGCCGCTTGATGGAAAGGCCGATTCTTCTCTCGTCAACATTGATGTTCATAACCTTGGCATTGATCATATCACCCACATTAAACTGCCCGGCAGGGGTTTTGATCTTTTCTTTGGTTATCTCCGATACATGAACCAGGCCTTCGATACCTTCCTCCAACTCCACAAAGATACCGAAATCGGTCACATTCGTTACGGTTCCGGAGATCTCGGTACCGACCGGATAGCGTTCGGGCACGGTTTCCCACGGATCCGCTTCCAGCTGCTTGACCCCTAATGAAAACCTTTCGTTTCCCTTATCGATATCCAATACGATGGCCTGGAGCAAATCCCCTTTTTTGTATACTTCAGACGGATGCTTGATCCGTTTGGTCCATGAAATATCCGAAATATGCACGAGCCCGTCGATTCCCTCGTCTATCCCGATGAACAAACCGAAGTCTGTGATATTCTTTATTTTCCCTTCGATGGTTGTGCCCACCGGATATTTTTCGCTGATAACATCCCAAGGGTTCGGAGCGACCTGTTTCATCCCCAGGGAGATTCTTCTGCTTTCCGGTTTAATGTCCAAGACCACAGCCTCCACCTCTTCTCCGATGGATACGACTTTAGATGGATGTCGAATCTTACGGGTCCAGGACATTTCGGAAACGTGGATGAGCCCCTCAATGCCTTCTTCCAGCTCAACGAATGCACCGTAGTCCGTGAGGCTTACAACGGTTCCGGCAATTCGTGCATCCGGCGGATATTTCGCGGCAGCCGTTGCCCAGGGGTCTTCCGTAAGCTGTTTCATTCCGAGGGAAACCCGCTCCTTATCCAAATCCAGATTCAAGACTTTGACCGAAATGGTATCTCCAAGGGAAAACAGTTCGGCAGGATGTTTCACACGGCCCCATGATATATCCGTGATATGCAAAAGACCGTCGACACCGCCAAGGTCGATAAATACACCGTATTCGGTAATGTTCTTAACCACGCCTTCAATAATATTACCCTCGGTTATGGTCGACAGGGTTTCGGCTTTTTTCGATTCTCTTTCCTGTTCCAGCAGCACTCGACGGGAAAGGACGATATTGCTCCGTTTCCGATTGTATTTCAGTATCTTGAAGGGGTATATCTGCCCCACCATTTCATCCATATTTCGAATGGGGCGCAAGTCGGCCTGGGAACCGGGTAAAAACGCCTGAACGCCGATGTCCACTGAAAAACCGCCTTTCACACGATTCGTAATAACCCCTTCAATGGTTCCATCGGTCTCGTATGCTTTCTTGATCTCATCCCACACTTTCACAGTAGCGGCTTTTTCTTTTGACAGTACAACGACCTCTTCATCGTCGTCCCACCATTCCACCATGACCTCAACGGTATCGCCCGCCTCTGCGCTAACGTTTCCGTCATCATCCTGAAACTCACGTATGGCGATCTGCCCTTCGGATTTATAACCGATATCTACAGATATGTAATCTTTATCAACAGAGATGATTTTCCCGGCAACCACCTCGCCTTCTTGAAATCTTCTAAAGCTCTCTTCATACATGTCCATCAGGTTTTCCATATTCCCGCCTGCAGATTGAGGTTGAGAAGCCTCGGATGATGTGTCTTGAGCCGGTTGTTCCGGTTTGGCCGATTCTGATTTCGAGGTGTCGGTATCCGCTTTTGAGTCGATTTCGGAAGTCGGTTCAGTTGAATCGTTTTTTAAACTGTTTTCCATGAAAGAATGTCCCCCCTTAGCCTTATTGAATGCCGATGCCGTTGAGCATCAGCACAATCTGAATTTGCTATCAAACTACTTTATAAAAAGCAATGATTAATTTACCGGATTTAACGGGTGGCGGGAATATTCAAGGCTGGCGATTCTGCTTATTTCGGAT
>DUZK01000045.1 GCA_013349495.1 Deltaproteobacteria bacterium | reverse complement strand
GGGGGCGACACCGACAAAACCCCGGGCACACGACCTGATTGATATTTACAAGTGCCTGCATCAGGGAGAATTCGGCGTTGCCCACACTGTTGATGATCCGGATCGCTTTCGGGACCGCCTCTATCATGAACTCCTGGGGATTCGGCCGGCATCAGATGAACCGGTTCTGGAAAATGTGTCCATTGACGGTTCCATCATGAGGGTGAACCTCAGGCCCTATCAGACCCTCTTCGTCGATGATGCGCATAAAGCATGCGATCTGCTGGCCGAGGCATGCCTGGAATCCGCCGCCATTCCCAAAGGAAGTTCCGATCGGTTCCTTACAGCACTGCATGGTTTTAGAGACCTGAACAAAACCGGGAAACTGGTTGTCGGCAACGTCATTTATGAGTTCCCTCCTGAAATGGTGGATCGCTTCCTCATGGAGGTCAGGGAGCTTGCCCGTCGACTGGGAGAAATACCCGTGTTCAGCCATTCGACGAACTATCGCCGGTTGAATATGCCGTCTTATAGGGTCGTTGATCTGTCGGTTGTACAGCAATCTGCCCTGGCCTTTATCATCGAGCAGTATCATGATAGATAACTCTAATAAAAATACCGGAACGCATGCGCTTCTTTTGCAGCCGCCGCCGGGGGATTTGACCGGACCGTATCCGGCACTCTGTTATTTAAAATCCTATGCCGCGGCGAAAAATTATAGGGTTACGGTAAGGGATCTGGGCATTGAAGCTTTTCACTATCTATCCGGAACAAAACAGGTTCAACATCTGGCCGACAGGGCCGCCGAACTCCGGAAAAAACTTGAGACCAAGGGGTTTTTGGCCCCGGCTGAGCAGCAACATTACCACCTGTTGCTTATGGCCATGGGAATCGGCTTAAACACCGGCCTTCAAGACCAGGTATTGGGTTGTTTTAAGAACCGAAATAAATTCTATGACTATCGTTTGTACAAAAAAGCGTGTCGGGTTCTGGGTTCTTTTTTCCGGCTGCTCAGTGCCGTCCATTACCCCACAATCGTTACGCCTTCGGAATACCCGACAGCCACCATGCTCAAAACCATGAAAAAGGTTCTCGATCACCGCAAACGGTGTGTGAATCCTTACACCCATTTTTATGAAGATGTCCTTTTACCCCAAATCGCCGCTGAAAAGCCGCCGGTCATCGGTATTTCAATGGTATTCGCTTCTCAGTCCGTACAGGCGCTGGTTCTCGGGAATCTGCTCAAAGAAAGCTTTCCGGATATTCATATCACCCTGGGCGGGGCCTACCTCTCCCAATGGGTGATGGTGATGGGGGAGACACAGATCACAGAGCTTTTTCATTGCACTGATTCGGTTATTTGCGGGGAAGGCGAGACATCGTTTGTCACGCTTCTGGAGCAGATTGCCAATGGGGAATCTCTGAGCGGTATTCCCAATCTTATCCATCATAACCCAAACACAGGCGCGTTTCAGCGATTTGATGAATTGATCTATACCGACGTGTCGGCACAGCCACCCCCGGACTTTACCGATCTGGAACTGTCCGCCTACCTTACACCTGAAACCGTGATTCCATACAGCATCAGCCGCGGATGCTATTGGGGGAAATGTGTTTTCTGCCAGAATCGTTACGGCGATTATCAGATGCGCCGATACCAGACCGTGCCGGTGGACAAAGCTATTGCCGAAATGACACGGCTTTCCGAACAGTATCAGACCGACCATTTCAACTTCAGCAACGACGTTATCGATCCGGCATACCTGAAACAATTCAGCCGGGCCGTCATCGATTCGGGGAAAACGTTTATCTGGAACACGGATCTGCGCGCCGAAAAAGCTTTTACGAAAGGTGAGTGCCGGATGATGGCAAAAGCGGGGTTAAACACCGTGGCAGTCGGATTTGAAAGCGGCTGCCAGAAAACCCTGGATGCCATGGATAAAGGAAACCGTGTTGAAACCACAAGGGAGGTTCTGAAGAACCTGTATGAGTCGGGCATCGCCACCCAGGTCATGGGGATTTTCGGCTTTCCCGGCGAAACGGAAAAGGACGGTGAAGAGACCGTGCGTTTTTTGGAAGAAAATATGGATCGAATTTCCTACTATGTCATGGGCCTTCTGATGGTGATGCCGGGATCCCGCATGCACGACAATCCGCTTTCCCATGGGGTGACATCCATCAGCTATGCAAACAACCCCCTGAAGACACCGGAACCGGTGTGGACTTCAAACACCCGAATGACTGTAAATGCCGTCCATCGCTTGTATCAGCGCCTGTGCCTTATGGAAAATTTCTATGCGATCAATGAATACCCTTATGTGGGCGGGTTGTCCACCAACCATGGATTCCTTTACTTTCGATTGGGACCGGATATCCTGAAAAGGTTGCGCGAAGAGGAAAATCAGCGTCATTACAAACTGCACGAGATGTTAGGTATGGATAGACTACACAGAAAGACCCAAACGATTAAATCTGTTGTCCCCAGCTTCGCGTTCCCCTATACAGTGTGTCGATCTCCCTACCCTGTTGAGAAGATACCCATGGAACCGGAGGGACCTTCCGGCAAGCTTCAACTATCAAAAGGCTCGGAAAGGGATTATCTCATCGATCCGGTCAATGTGCCCATTCAGATCGGAGGATTGGAAATCAGACTTTTGAGCAGAATTAACGGCCTGCGGAACATGAAGTCAATACTGAAAAAGATCGCCCCTGATCCGCAAAAAAAGGCGCTTTACTTTGTCATGTATTTGTTGGCCAGCGGATTGGTCGAGGTGGCGGATTAGCACTTCAAATGATTAAATTTGCAGTCTCATTTTGGATATGGTAAAATAAAATTCAATGAATAATTTATTGTCCGGCAAAATACAGGCTCTGGAACTCCAGGATATCTGGGAGTCCATGGTGCAAATGGATCATCTTCATCCGGAAATTGCATACCGTATCGAGAAATTGGTCCATCGCATCGCTCCCCTAGCCGACAAGATTTTTTTAAAAACGGTAAAAGCGCGGGAACTGCTTATCGAATGCAGGGAAAAGACCGCTGCGCTTCAGAACCAGATCGAATCCGATGCAAATAATGCTTTTTATGTGCTGACAAATCTGGAGAAAACGTTCGAGGACTTGCTAAGAAAAACATATGATTTTCGAATCAAGGCGGGCTAAAGAAAATGAATCCATCCGATGACGCCCTGTTAAAATTTGAACTCCCGGAAATTATCTATGGCTGGGGCTCTTTATCCCAAATCGGACAATGCGCCAAGCGTCTGGGGGGAGAGAGGGTTTTTCTGGTCACCGATCCGGGCATCATTGCTGCGGGCTGGGTAGATGAAAGCCTGAAATATCTGGAAAAGGAAGATTTAAAATACGTCATCTACGACAATGTGGTTACCAACCCACGGTGTTACCAGGTGGACCAAGGCGTAAGGTTCTATTATCAAAAAGAATGTGACGTGATTGTTGCCGTGGGCGGCGGGAGTCCCATGGACACTGCCAAAGGAATTGCCATTTTGGTTTCAAATCACGGAAAGATTCACGATTACGCGGGGTGCAACCTGATCACCCAGCCGATTCCGCCATTGATATGCGTGCCCACGACCGCCGGCACCGGTGCGGATGTGAGCCAGTTTGCAATTATCAGCGATCCCAGGAAAAAAATTAAAATGACGATCCTCAGCCGGGCGATCATGGCGGACATTTCTCTGATCGATCCCCGGTTGCTGCAGACCAAATCGCAGGAATTGATGGCCGCAACAGGAATAGATGCGCTGACCCATGCCATCGAGGCGTATGTTTCTTCCCTCGCATGGCCGTTGACGAACCCCCATGCCATACATGCCATTGAACTTGTTTTTCAGCATCTGCGCAATGCCGTAAGAACCGGTAATATCGAAGCGCTGGAAGGGATGTCCGTGGCCAGCCTGGAAGCCGGTATCGCCTTTTCCAATGCCATTCTCGGAGCTGTGCATGCGCTAGCCCACCCACTGGGTGCTATCTATGATATGCATCACGGATTGGCCAACGCTATCCTCCTGCCGGTCGTGGTCAGAAAGAATCTGGAGCATGCCACCAAAAAATTTGCTGAAATTGCCAAGGCCATGGGTCTGGACACACGCGGGAAGTCCGATGAAGAATCGGCCAAACTCGTTCCTGAGATGATTCAAAAGTTGATCAAAGACCTTGAAATACCCACCACCCTTTCGCAGGTGGGTGTTAAAGCGGACGACATCCCGACACTGGCCAGGGATGCTCAGCAGGATCTTTGCATGGGGACCAATCCCTATCAATACGATGCCGAGGAAATTGAATCCATTTATTATGAGGCTTTGTAGGTTTTACTATGGCCGACAGAGAAAAAGATATCATCCATGACTTTAAGGGTATCGGCTTTTCAAAGATAGGCTACTTCAAGGAAGTTCAGTCTAAAATTAAAGAACTGGAAAAGCTTAATGTCGAACTTGCAAAGCGCCACACCCGGCTCGAGGCGATATTTAACAGTATGAGCGACGGCCTGACCATATTGGACAAGGGCCTGAACATTGTGTTTGCCAATCAGGTTCAAAAAAACATGTTTCCGGATACTTCCCTGATCGGAAAAAAATGCTTCAAAACCTATTTCCGAAGGGAAAAGGTATGCCGGGATTGCCCTTCCCTGCGCACCTTGGAGAGTCGTGAAACCTTGCAGGGCGAAACACTGGTAAAGTCGGGGGAATATGCCGGACGTTATTTTGAGTGGACTACCTCACCCATTAAAGGCCCCTCCAATACCGTGGAAGAGATCATTTATCTCATGCGGGACATTACCCCCAGGAAAGAGTTTGAGCATAAACTTGTGCAGACCGATCGCATGGCAGCCATCGGTTTTCTGGCAGCCGGTATCGCGCACGAAATCAACAATCCCCTGACATCCATTGCGGGCTTTTCTGAGGGATTGCTCAAACGCCTGAAAAACATCAAAGCTTACATGGATGATATTCATTTTAAATCCTTCCGGGAGTATCTCGACATCATTCAAAGCGAAGCCTATCGCTGCAAAGATATCATTCAAAACCTCCAGGAATTCAGCCGCAGTTCCGGAGATGATTATGAAACCATACCCATTGATCGCATCATTCGGGATACGATCTCGCTTTTTCGCCAGCATGCCAAAGACAGTGGTATTAAAATGAATTACAAAAACCATCTTTCCCTTGGGCTGAACACCATTTCGGGAAAAGAATCCCAATTGAAGCACCTTTTCCTGAACCTTTTCGATCGTGCATTCAAGGCAATGGAAAAGGGTGGTCCACTCTCGCTTGTGTCCACCAACCGGGGCAGCAAAATTGAGATCGTTATAGGGTATAACGGCGGCGGACCGGTTCACCATTTCAGTAGCAACATTTTTAATCCGTCATCCATTAACGGAGGCGCCGGCGGGTCGCACGCCATCGACTTGTCGATCTGTTACAGTATCGTACGACAACATATGGGTGAGATTCAATTTGATGCCGACGAGGACCACAACAACAGATTTACCATCAGATTTCCGGTCTGCCTGCAGTGATCACAGGCGCTTGGAAAGGCAATAAAGATAAAATTTAATAGATTGATAGAGCGAAGTGATTCCTCAAATCCGAAATCCAAAATCGACTTCCCATTAAGGGGCCATTTCATGCAAGCAGGGTCTTGTAGGAAACTTAGCCTGTAAGGAGGACACACGAAAATGAACCAGGGGAAAATTCTGGCCATAGATGACGAAAAGAACATCCGATACCTCATCCGTAAGGAATTTTCGTTGGAAGGCTTTGAAGTGGTCACGGCTGCAAGCGGTGAAGAAGGACTGAAGCTTTTAAACAGCCGAATGTTTAATATAGTGCTTCTGGACATTAAGCTTCCCGGGTTGAGCGGTATTGAAATCCTGAAACAGATTAAACAAAAATCACCTGCCACCGAAGTCATTATGATGACGGGGTACGGAGACATTCGGACTGCTGTCGAATCCATCAAATTGGGCGCGTGTGACTACATCACCAAGCCCTTCAAACTCGACGAGCTTTTGGCGCTGGTGAAACAGGCGGTTAAAGAGAAAAATCGTGATGCCGGATCGGGTGAGAAAACCGGCGATTTTCAAAAAGGTGATGACGGATTGTTCATCCGGTGTTCCAGCCCGGCCATGCAAAAGGTATATGAACTGGTAGACCGTATTGCCCCAACCGATCACACGGTTTTGATCAGCGGGGAAACCGGAGCGGGAAAAGATGTGCTGGCTTACGAGATCCACCGCAAGAGCCTGCGCCAAAATGGCCCTTTTGTCACCCTCGACTGCGGTATGCTGACCCAAAGTCTGGCTGAGAGCGAGCTATACGGGCACAGGAAGGGCGCTTTTTCCGGGGCATCGGAAGCAAAGCCCGGATTGGTTGAAAAGAGCAATAAAGGGACGTTGTTTTTAGATGAGATCGGAAATATCGATGAATCCCTGCAAAAAAAGTTTTTACGTTTTTTAGAGACCAAACAGATTCGCCGAGTGGGCGAGACCATGGAAGTCCGAGTCGACACCCGGATTATTCTTGCCACACATCTGGATCTTGAAGAGGCCGTTAAGAAAGGCGTTTTTCGCAACGACCTGTTTTATCGAATAGCCATGTTCAACATTAATATTCTACCTTTAAGGGATCGCCCTGAAGATATCGTTTCCCTTGCCAAACATTTTTTGAATCAATTCACTGCCAATAGCTGCCCCAAGAGGATTGCACCTGAAGTTAACGAAGCGTTGATCTCATATCCATGGCCCGGGAATGTGAGGGAATTAAGGTCGGTAATAAGCAAGGCCGCTTTGATGTCGGAATCGGATAGCATCTTGCTCGATGATTTGCCACGGAACATCATTGCACAAAAAACGACCGCGCCGCACAGGCCCAAGACCTTGGAGAATATGGAAAAAGAGCATATCCTGGCAGTACTGGCCAAAACCGGCGGCAACCAGACCCAAGCCGCCCAAATTCTCTGCATCAACCGTAAAACGCTTTATAAAAAAATTCATAACTACAAGATATTTTCCTAATCCGGACAAGCCGGAATCCTACATCCCCTGGTAACTTTCTTTCAAACAACATTTGGATAAGAACGCAAAACCGAGGTAACCTATGGCTGTTCTGAGGTCATTTGCCCTTTTTGACCCCATCTCCTTTGCCTTATTTTATTTTAGTAATATCTATAAGTTGTAATACACATTAAATTCTGACGGGAGTTTTTGACACAAAGCATCCCTTCAAACCCTGATTTTCCATTAATGTGTTTGGCAATCCTTGCAAGGCGAAAAACTATTTTTTTATCCTATCTTTCTGATTTTCAAGCGAAATACTACTGTCTGTATTTCGGTTTTCAGGTTCACATCCATGTCTGTGTAAAGTCGGCACAAGGATTGCAAAGTCTAGGATAACATGTTTTTTACCTAGTTCAATTATTGTTTAAATATCCAATGAATAGATGGGATGATAAAGCATTGGGCTGTTATCGCCGAATTTCAGCCCGCCCTTTTCGATCCGTATATTAATTGGTTTTGCTGTCAGATCGATATCAACAAGTGTCGCCCATCTTAAAAAAATCAGGAAAGGGGGTTGGTACGACTTAAAGGAATGGAACATAGTCGCATTTTAAATTTTGTAAGCCATCACAAAAAGTGACAAAGGAGAATGATTATGAAAAAAAAAGCATCAAAGGTTTGGTTTGCGGCCGCAGGAGCCACTAACTGGACCGAAAGTACCATTTGCAAGGCAAAGGATCTTTTCTACGCCGCCGGCCTCGACAAATGCATTGAAAAGGATGACAGTGTCGCCATTAAAATACACTGTGGGGAGTATAATCGCACGGCCTGTCTGAGACCTGAATTTGTAGCGGCTATCGTTGAAGAGGTCAAGGCCTGCGGCGGGAGACCATTTGTGACCGACACAACCACCCTGACCTACCACCTTTTCAACAACCGCTGTACGGGCCAAATGGAGCTTGAGGGCGCCAACCGCCACGGTTTGAACTGGGCGAGTCTGCAGGCGCCGTTCATCATTTCAGACGGTTTTTACGGCGAGGATGATCTGAGAGTGGAATTGCCCGAAGGCAACATCATCAAAGAAACCTATATCGCCAGGGGTATGTACGAGGCGGATGCCTGCATCAACCTGGCGCATGCCAAGGGACATCCTATTACGTCCATGGGAGCATGCATCAAGAATTTCGGCATCGGCGCACAGTCCAAGCGCGGGAAATACCAGACCCATCTGGCTTTCTGGGGTGATCCGGAAGATGCCATCGGCTATCCCAAGGTCAACCGCGAAGCCTGCAAGGGCACTGAATGTCCCTATGCCAAGATGTGCGAAGACAGTTGCCCGGAGGTGGCCATCAAGGTAGAACCCGAAGGCGTGGTTCTGGACTATGAGAAATGTGCCCTGTGCTACTCATGCCAGGTGACCTGCATGTTTACCGGTATGCAGGGAATCGGCTTCCGGGATGACTACTTCCCGCTGGCCCAGATCGCCATGGCCGATGCGGCAAAGGGGTGCGTAAAAACCTTCAAGGAAGGGAAAATCGGATACATGGCTTATGCCTTTGACATTGCGCCGGAATGCGATTGTTTTCCGTGGAACGGGAACTACATTGCACCCGATGTGGGCGTTTTCGCCTCCATGGATCCCGTGGCCATCGATACCGCCATCGCCGACATGATCGACAAGGCCCCCATCGGCCCCAACTCCCGGGCAGAAGAACTGGGCTTGAAGCCGGGAGAGGACAAGTTCAAGGCCATCAACGCCTTTACGCCTCGTATTCAACTGAAGGCAGGGGAGAAAAACGGCTTGGGCACCATGAACTATGAACTGATCGAGTACGAACCCGAACTGAATCCCGAAAATATCGCCAAGTGGCAGATCCGAAAAATACCCATGACGGTTTCACCCATGCGACAGGTATTCGCAAACCATCACCTGGGCCGTGAGTTTAAATTCAATCGAGAAGATTTGAAAGGATGGCTGGAGAACTGGAAGGACTTCGATCCGACGCTGTAGCATATTGATTCACGTGTAGAACGCTCAGGGGCGGGACTGTAACCCGCCCCTGAGTTTATGACTGAGTTCACCCCGATTTCCACACGTAATGAAACGCCGCCCTACCGGTCGACCGCTTGGTGCGTGTGGGCCGTGGCCTGTTGAAAAGCGATTTCATTCTGAAAAGAAGGCATTTTATGGCAAACGTTTATTGGATCAAGGGCCGTTCTGAAAACCTGCACAAAAATGCGGTGTCTAAAATAGATGCCCTGCTGAGCCTGAAAGAATTGGCCAGGCTGGTCAAGCCGGATGAAAGCCTGGCGATCAAAATAAACCTGAGTGAATTGGGTTACACCCATTATCTTCCCCCCGTCATTATCGGAAGCCTGTTCTCGAAAACACGGGCAATGGGGGCTAAATCCCTGGTAACAGACAGCTGCAGCCTTTTCAAGGGATCGAAATTTGATGGTTACAGCTGGATGGACAGCGCCCTGCTCCTGGGTTTCAGCAATGGCGACACGTTTCACAACCAGCTGATGCAGTCAGCTGGATATACCAACGAAGAAGGTAGATTCCGGTCGGGTGACGGCGAATATCTGGCCGGTGTTGAAATCGGCAGTCTGCTGACCGACACCGGAAACCTGATTGTGGTTTCTCACGTTACGGCAGATCCCCTTCTCGGACTGGCGGGTGCCATAAAAAATCTGGGCCTTGGATTCCTGACCCGGTCCGGCCAGTTGAAAATTAATGGTTGCCTTGAAATATCCGTTGATGATCAAACCTGTGACCATTGCGGGGTCTGCATGCCTTTTTGCCCTACCGGCGCCATATCCGGCAAACCCGGCCAGGTGTCTTTCGACCTGAGAATTTGCAATCGATGTCTCGGTTGCTACGTTTCCTGTCCCAACGGGGCGATCGGTATTCAACCGGAAGGCATTTCCGAATACCAGAAATGTGTGGTCGATGCCGCCCATACGGTCAAAAAGCATTTAACAGGGCAAGCTTTTTTTATTAATTTTCTCACTTCCGTAACACCACAATCCGACGATTATCCTTTTTCAGACATCCCTTTTATACCCGATTTGGGTATCATCGCATCTGAAGACCCGGTGGCGGTGGATTGGGCGACCTATCAAATGATTGTAAGGTCCCCCGGCATTCCCGGATCCATCGCTCAAGATCTGGATGTCCTTCAGAAAGGTCAAGATAAAATCAGGGCGATCACGGGCCAAACACCTGTAGAAATGCTCGACTATGCGGAAAAAATGCACCTGGGCAGCAAAGATTTTGAATTTCTGTCCGGCAAATAGGCAAAGAGATTAGGTAAACTCACAGCGTTCTTAAAGAGAGGTGGCAATTGAAAGACGAAGATTCCCAGATTCACCCCAAGCACCAGCATCATCACGGCCCGATCCGTGACGCGATGGCCCATGTCAATTATAAGATCGCCATTATCAGCGGTAAGGGCGGTGTGGGCAAAACCAGCGTTGTCGTGAACCTGGCTGCGGCAATGCGTAAAAAAGACATGGTGGTGGGAATATTCGATGCGGATGTCCACGGGCCCAGTGTGCCCAAAATGGTGGGTGTCAAGACTGAAATGCGGGATATCCTTCATGGATCTCACGGCATCGATCCGGTCGTGACGGAACATGGTTTGAAAATCATGTCCGTTGCCCTCATATGGCCGACGGATTCGACCCCTGTCATGTGGCGCGGGCAATACAAGGCGCGGGTTCTTCGGCAGTTTTTGAGTTCCATTAAATGGCATGAGATGGATTTCCTTTTTGTGGATCTTCCGCCGGGTACCGGTGACGAATCGATTACCATTATGAAATCGATCCCCGACCTGGACGGCATGGTGGTGGTGACCACACCCCAGGAAATCTCCACCATCATTTGCAGCAAAGCCATCAACGCCGCCAAGGAACTGAACGCACCGATCCTCGGACTGATTGAAAACATGAATGTCTACCACTGCCCGGATTGCGGGCGAGTGGAACATTTTTTCGGCAAGGACAAAGGCGAAAGACTGGCAAGAACCTTTGATATACCATTTTTGGGTGGCATCCCCCTGGATGGACAGTATTCGGAAGCCGCCGATACGGGTGTGCCCATCGTATTCAAATATCCTGAATCCCTCACAGCGCGGGCCATGATAAAAATTGCCGATAAGCTCATGGAGCGACTGCCCGAAAAAGAAAAGGCGATCGTGAAAGACCGTCCCTGGGAAGAAGGAAGAGATCACCCCCGATAGACACAATGACTTGAATCAGTGTATGGCACTGGTATCGAGTCTGCGGTTTGTTTTTACCCTTGTTAGCAACCTAACTCCATAAAACGAGAAACTAAAAACAGCAAATGGAGAAAATGCATGACTGAGAAAAAAAGGCCGAATATTGTCGGTAAGGGACCCACCCTGTTACGGGAAATGATCGATGTATTTAATGAGATACAGGAAAGCTCGGCTGGGTTATCCGATGAGCTTGCCGCAAAGATCAGTGCGGTCCTGGGCGAAAAAGGCGCGGCTCTCGAAAAAGTGGTCAAAATGGCCTACCTGAAAACGGTAAAAGCCGGTGAGATCGCTTGGGATCTTAAAGAAGAGACCTTGAATTTGAAAGAAACCATTGCCGCCGGTGATGAAGGCAAAGCGACTGAAATTCTGGGAAAGCTGGACGGTGAACTGGACGGGTTCATTCACAAAATTAAAACCTTTGTGGTCCGAATGACATGATGGCCGAGATCCGGATACCCGAAAAGCTCAGCGAAGATCTGATCAGCATTCTCACCGTGATCAGTGAAAAGGGGGGGGCTGACTGTACGGGCACATGACATCACCGCAAACCCGGTGAGTTTCACTGCCACACTTTTGCACGAATGCTGAATCTTTCTTCACAAGGGGTGAAGAACCGTATCTTAACACTTCTCCGAATGGGCCTGCTGCGGAGAAAAAGAGTGTACCGGAAGGACAGTACGATGCTTGTCCGGTTTCTGACCAGCGATAAAGGGAAAGACGCGATAGCTCCTCACAAAAAAAAGTAATTCAATCGTAACGAGAGAAACCCTATGACCCATCCCATTCATGATCCCACTATTCGAATCATCAACGAGGCCATCAACCTCATGGACCAGTTCATGCGCGATCGGATCGAACTGGACGTCTATAGCCGGAAGCTCAGAGCATTCGATGTGGACAGCCTCCTTGAGGAGTACCAGGAAGATTTCAAAAAGGATGCGCGAATGATCTATTACCTGGACGCATTGATGCTTTTGTCTTCTTTACAGCAGGAACTCGATTTTCAGGTGGCCGAGTATGGCGAAAGCGTGGCATCGGAAGATATGAAGTGTCTGCGGGAGCTGTTGGCCAAGTTTCCGGATACTTAGGATCGTTTTTCAAAAAGATTAATTATTGAATGAAAGGAGACCATCTATGAAACTCGAGGGAAAAGTGGCCGTCATCACCGGCGGCGCACGAGGCAACGGCCTGGCGACCGCCAAGTTGATGGCCGAAGAAGGAGCCGATATTGTTATCGCGGATATTTGCAAGAACATGAATACGATTCCCTACGACATGTCCACCGAAGAGACCATGGCAGCGGCCGTTGAGAGCATTAAGTCCATGGGCCGAAAAGCCCTGGGCATCAAGTGCGATGTGCGCAAATCCGCGGAAGTGGAGGCCATGGTCGATCAGGTCATTGAGACGTTCGGAAAAATCGACATCCTCGTCAACAACGCCGGAAATTCGTCCATGGTGGCCATTGCCGAAATGGACGAGGAGACCTGGGATGAGGTGCTGGACACCCATCTCAAGGGAACCTACCTGTGCAGTCACTTTGTACTGCCCCACATGATCGAGCAGCACAGCGGTAATGTGGTGAGCATCTCCTCGGTCGGTGGCCAACGCGGCTTCGGCATGGGGGGGCACTACTGTGCGGCCAAGCACGGCATCATTGGGTTGAACAAGTCCATGGCCATGGAAACGGCGGACCATAATATTCGATGCAACGTCGTGTGCCCCGGAACGGTTTGGACGCCCATGATGCAGGGCATTGCCGCATACTTTGGTATGGAGGAAGATGCTGCCAAAACGCAGTTTACGGCGGGTCATTTGATCAAAGAACCCTCCGTCGAACCGGATGATATCGGCCGGGCCGTCCTCTGGCTGGTCTCGGATGACGCCCGGTGCATCACCGGTAATATGATCACCGTGGACGGCGGCTGGACTGCAGCTGCTCCTTAATTTTACTCGATAACTGGAGGGATTCAATATGGAAAAAGAAGAAAAAGAGATGGAAGCCAAAAAAACGGAACAGCCGAAAGAAGTCCCGTGCATACTTGAGATAGCTGATATCGAGGAGTTGGCCGTCGACGGTATTTGCGGCATTTATTAGATTGTTGGACCTTCTGCCATAGGTCCTTCTTGAACAATCCTTCTGTGCCGGTCTTCAATTCCGTTTATCGGGATTGAAGACCGAATCTTCTTGGAAATTACCATGCTATCTGAAACGATATACCATCTGAGAGACGGCGTGCAGGTCCGCAAGGAAAAATTCGGCCTTCTTTTCTACAATTACCGAGGTCCGAGGCTTTACTTCGTGCCGACAGAAGATCTGCTTGATCCGGATTTTTTTACAAGTTGCCGGAAAGCCGGAGAGCTTGTAGACAGCATTGAAGCCGCTAATGCCTGGCCGCGTTCATGGATTGAGAACTGGGTCGACCGGATTATGATCACACTTGAGCAAAAAGGACTGATCTATGGGCAATCAATATGTTGATATGGGACTTTCCGCGCCGGTTAACGTCACCTGGGAGGTGACGTACGCCTGTAATCTCTCATGTATTCATTGCCTGTCGGACGGCGGTAAGAAACGCAGGGGAGAGCTGACCACCGAGGAATGCATGCAGGTTATTGATACCCTTTCCGAAATGAAAGTCTTTCAGTTCAACATTGGAGGCGGAGAACCCTTCATGCGATCGGATTTTCTGGACTTGATCGATTATGCCCATGCAAGGGAAATGGTCACCTGCATCAGCACCAACGGAACGCTCATCGATGATGACATCGCCCGCAGGCTGGACAGCCCGCTGGTCTACATACAGGTCAGTCTGGATGGCGCATCCCCCGACTCCAACGACGCCATCAGGGGAAAGGGGAGCTTTCGCAATGTCATCAAGGCGCTTGCCTGCCTGCGGAAACGGGATATTGAAGTCAGTATCAATACGGTCCTGACGCATCGAAGTTTTCCGGAACTGGACCGTATGGTGGCGCTGGCCGCCGAGTACGGAGCCAAACTCCGGGTATCACGGTTCAGGCCTTCGGGGAGGGGTAAAGCGTCCTGGTCCCAGCTGAATATCGGCAAAACACAGATGATTGCCTTTTCGGATTGGCTCAGTAGGCATCTGAGGGTTTCTACCGGCGATTCCTTTTTTTCGATTTCCACCGAGGATCGGCGCTCACTGGGCCTGAACATGTGCGGTGCTTGTAAATTGACCTGTTGCATTTCACCGGAGGGAAACGTCTATCCCTGTGCCTTTCTTCAGGACCAGGAATTCCTTGCGGGTCGTCTGCCGGCAGACGATTTCGCCGATATCTGGGAAAACTCCCCGGTATTTCATTCGTTTCGGGCCCTGGAAATCAAGTCTTGTGAAAGCTGCCACCGATTCGATCTTTGCCACGGCGGATGCCCGGCGATTGCCTACCATACGCAGAGAAAGCTGGGAATACCGGATCCCGGGTGCCTGGCCAATTGTGTCTCCATTAAACCGATGGCTGCAGAGGTGTACCAATGAAAAGCCAGGTTCCCGGAGGATGTTATTACTTAAAAGATGGTGTCCGCCTTATTCAGAATGCGAAGGAGGGTCTTGTTCTGCAGTCCGCACCGCTGCGTGTAATACGTGTAAACCAGGCGGCTATGGGAATTCTCGAAAAATGCCGGACCGGTTTCTCAGTCCCGCTCGATGGGGATGAAGGCAAATTGGGTACGCTGCTATCTTTCCTGGATACACTGTATGACGCAGAAATTGTCGACTGGGCACCGCCGGATGAAAACTATGAACCTCTTGTCAGTATCATCGTTCCCGTGTTCAATCGTGCCGGTGAAATCGGCGCTTGCCTGGAATCTTTACTGTCTTTGGATTATCCGGAATCAAAGCGGGAAATCATCGTTGTGGATGATGCATCCCGGGATCATACGGCCGCTGTGGTAAGAAACTACGATGTCAGATTGATCACTCAGCCGTTGAATTTGGGGCAATCGGCCGCAAGGAATGCGGGAGTACGAGCTTCAAAGGGTGATATTATCGCTTTCATCGACAGTGACTGCATTGCCGATCCCAAGTGGCTGAGCGAACTCCCCTATTTTCATGATCCACGTTTGGCCCTCATCGGCGGTTATGTGGATTCCTTTTTTAGGGAATCCAGGCTTGACCGATATGAAGAGGTCCATTCGCCGTTGAACATGGGACCCAAAAGGGTTATGAGCAAAGGTAAAAATTCGGGATTCTATGTTCCCACGTGTAATATGCTGGTTAGAAAAGATATATACACCTTGACCGGAGGCTTGGATACCCAGTTAAGAGTTGGTGAAGATACTGACTTTTGCTGGAAACTTATGTCCATGGGATACCGCCTGATGTATGTTCCCAAAGGACGCGTCAAACACAAACACCGGCGTCGTTTCTACCAGAGTTTCCGGCGGCGGTTCGATTACGGAACGTCCGAAGCGGTACTTTACGACAAATACCGCCATGTTTCAAAGCAGTTCCCGTGGCACTGGGAAGGTATTTTCGTGCTGCTCATAGTCTTGACCGGGCTGACAACCCGGTCTGCTATCTTACTGCTGTCGGCCCTCGGCTTTCTGCTGCTTGAACCGATTCACAAAAAACTACGGATCAAGCGCAAATTCGAGGTCATGATACCACTGACCGATATTTTTACGGCAAACTTAAAGCACCATTTACTGCTGGCATATCATCTAGGGTATCATGTGACACGATATTATCTTTTACCGGTGATAATCGTCTCGATTCTAATACCACATGCAGCACCGCCGTTGGTGGGAATGGTGACCTTGCCTGTGATCGTCGAGTTTTTACAAAAAAAACCGCGTCTCAGTTTTCCAGTGTTCGCACTGTTTTTCTGGATGGAACAGCTGTTCTACCAGGCAGGTGTTTTCCATGGATGCTTGAAACAAGGCAGTTTCAGGTTGTATCGGGTTTCATTCGTCCGGCCAACCTTTTTCAAAAAGAAAAAGCATCCGGGACGCTCAAGATTAAAGTCTTTGTTTCGGAAAGTTGTGGATGCAACTTGCTAAAGGATTCCGTTTTTATGGACACAGACAGAAAGACTATCGAGGCCAAGCTTCAAAGCCTTCGAAGTATTCTAAAGGAAATGAGGCGTGTGCTGGTGGCTTTTTCCGGTGGTGTTGACAGCACACTGCTACTGAAAATGTGCAGGGAGGTTCTTGGGGACAATGTGCTGGCCGTAACAGCCATATCCGAGACCACGCCGGAACATGAACGTGAAGATGCAGTAAGATTGGCGAAAGAGATAGGTGTAGAGTTCCTTCAGGTAGAGAGCCATGAAATGGAACTACCTGAGTTTATTGCCAATCCATCGCACAAATGTTACGTATGCAAGAAAAGCCGGTTCGGCGAACTGGTGGCACTCGCCCGTCAAAAAGGATTCCCATGGGTGGTAGACGGGACAAATGCAGACGATCATCGGGATTTTCGTCCCGGTAGCCGTGCCACGCGGGAATTGAGTGTCCGGAGCCCGCTGATGGAGGCCGGGTTGACCAAATCAGAGATCCGCAAACTGTCGGAACAACTCGGTCTGCCCACTTGGGATAAACCGGCCGCCGCCTGCCTGGCGTCTCGAATTCCTTATGGCGCGCCCATTACCGCCCGCAAGCTCAAGCAGGTCGACGACGGCGAGCGGTTTCTGCGCGGTTTGGGAGTAGCCGGCCAGGTCCGGGTCCGACATCACGGCGATGTGGCCCGCCTGGAAGTCGACCCCCGGGATATTGTCAAATTCGCTGAGGAAAAGGTCCGAGACCGGATTGTTCAATATTTCAAATCTCTGGGATTTACGCATACCACCCTCGACATGGAAGGGTATTCCATGGGCAACCTCAACAGGGCTCTTGCGCCCGAACAGAAAGGTTAATCAATATGGACAGCCAGCATCTGAAACACCTCTTGAAACAGGTCCAGAGTGGTGAAGTGGATCTCGACACGGCTTTGCAGCGATTAAAAAAGCTGCCGTTTGAAGATCTCGGTTACGCAAAAGTTGACTTTCACCGACACATGCGTGTCGGTATTCCTGAAGTCATTTACTGCGAAGGAAAGAGTCTTGAACACCTCCAGGGCATTTCGGCAAAACTTGCTCAGCACCATAACAATATCCTGGCAACCCGGGCGGACCGGAAATCTTTTGCGGGAATCCAGGAAGTCGTTCCGGACAGTGAATACCACGAAACAGCCCGGATTGTGGTCATCAACCCTCGACCGGTGGAGCAGGTCGGCAACATTGCCATGGTGTGTGCCGGCACCTCCGACATCCCGATAATTGAAGAGGCGGCCATTACCGCGGAGGTGCTGGGAAACCATGTAAAGCGGCTGTACGATTGTGGGGTCGCTGGGATTCATCGCCTTCTCGATTCCTGTGAAGATTTGTTCAAGGCCAATGTGGCGGTGGTGGCGGCCGGCATGGAAGGCGCCCTTGCCAGCGTGGTGGGTGGGCTGGTTTCCTGCCCGGTCATTGCGGTGCCCACGAGTGTCGGTTACGGGGCGAGCTTCGGTGGCGTTGCGGCTTTACTCAGTATGCTGAACAGTTGTGCCTCCGGAGTTTCGGTGGTGAACATCGATAATGGTTTCGGCGCCGGTTACCAGGCCAGCCTCATCAACAAATTGGCGGTCAAAAGCCTGGATGTCCGATCGGAAAAATATGACGAGAATTCTTCAGGGAGTGGGTGTAAAGTTTCGCTGACCAATGTCTCCCGATGACTTTCGATAGAAGATCCT
>DUZK01000044.1 GCA_013349495.1 Deltaproteobacteria bacterium | reverse complement strand
CTGGGTCAATTTACATACAACGCATCGAGGATCGATCATCATACATCACATGAAAAAACAATCCGGGTTCAGCGGCATTCCGACACCGACTCAAGAAGAAAGCAAATCGTTGATCTCTCTTTCAAACTCATCAAAAGCCCGGTTATACCCTTCAATGGACTCGCGCAGTTTGCTTCCAATCGGTTCCGCATCGCTGTTCAGCTCGCTGATCGTTTTGAATAACACCGCATTGAGTTCCGAATCCGCATTGAGCCGTTTGATTTCAAGGTAGAGTCTCTGAATTTCGTCTGCCGCATTATCGAAACCATCCATCTCCTGTTTTCTCGATGCCAGGTATGAATGCCTCTCATTCAATTCACGATTCAAAGACTGCTCCATTTCATTCCGCTTATCCACACTGCCTATGGCCGCCTCCTGGCGGGCGATATTCTCATTCTTTTCATCCACCTCAGCGGAAAGCTTCATCTTTTCGCCTTCCAATTCTTTGAGTTCCGCCGTGAGGGTTTCCCGATCTTGATCGTCTCCCAATTCGGTTCCGAGTTTCTCGATGGTCTCCGGGAGACGCCTTTTTTTGGATAACAGCTCTTCCTCCTGGCTTTTCATTGAATCCAATCGTTCGTTTGACGAGGATATCTCCGTCTTTATTCGCGCTATCTCTCCCTCGATCTCATCGATATAGTTTTCCAGGGTCTTTTCCACGTCATCCTGGATGGTTTCGAAGGTATCCGCATCAAACCCTTCAGGACGGATTCCCCCGATGACGTCTCGGGTGTTTCGCACGATGGCGATTTCTTCTTCAAGCGCCTGGAGTTCTTTCTGGACGGAATTGCTTGCTCCCCCGAGCTTTTCCTTTCGGAGTACGGCTTCATGCTGTTCGGTATGTATAGAAGCCAGGTGTTGGGCGGATGCTTTCACCGTCTCGGTGAGTTTGCCGATTTCTACCTTCATTTTCGGCAGATCTGAAAGTTTGGTCACCATATCCGCCTCTGTTTCCTTTAACCGTCCATACTCTGCCTGGGCTAAACGCCTATCGTACTCAAGGCTCGTAAGACTTTCCTTGGGTTCCCGAACCCGGCGTTGCATCTTCAGGATAGCGCTTTCCGTTTCACTGAGCCGTTTATGAGCCGCTGCAATCCTATCCTTGAGATAATCGATCTCTTTCGTTTCTTTGGGTATCTCAGATGAAAGGATATCCATTTCTTGTTTTACATTCAGCTGAAGCGCAACCTTTCCCACGAGTTGCTGCAGCCATTTTTCATTGAGGTCCGGTCCCCTGCTGGCATCTTTCATCATATCATTAATTCCCCTTAAATCCCGTTATTCCATGGATTCCACAAGCGCTGCGACGGCCCTGATCTTTTCCCCCATCATGAGGTGTACGGTCTCCAGTTCCACACGATCTTTATAAATCGCCAAAAGCGCTTCCCGCCCTTGGTTGTTCTTTTCCCGGGTCCTTTCATTTTCATCCTGGGCCCTTTTCCGTTCGGTCGCCGCCTCGTCGTACTCGGCAACCGCGTCTTCGAGATCATCGATCTCGTTCTTTACTTTTTCGTTGACGCCGGACAGTTCATCAAACTCGTCCTGTTTACGTTCCAACTCCTCCTCCAAGGCCTCCAATTTAGAACACAACGATCTAATGATCACTCGGATTTTTTCATTCACGTCCTTGACGGCATCCCGATCTTTCTTGAACGCCTTCAACTGTTCGAAGTCTTCAATCTGGTGCAGCAGATCTCCAACCGCCTCCTCCAGGCCTTTGATAACGGCTTCTCTTTCCGAAACAAGCATCTGGATGTCGCTTCGTCTGCCGATATGGTCCATGAAGGTCTTGTTTAATGCCATAAGGCGGGGTTCGATCTCTTCCCGATCCAAGGATGTCTTTGACAGTGCCTCTGATATCTCATCGGATATTTCCTGCTTCACCGCCTTCTGTTCTTTAAAACGCTTTGACAGGTTTTGCCGGTTTCCTTCCAACGTATTGATTTGGCTGGAAACCTCACGGCTCTCCCTTTCGGCTTCGGCAATGCGCTCGCTCAAGTCCTTATCTTCCGTTTTGAGTCGGGCCTGTTGTTTTTCTCTGATTAGAAATTCCTTGTGCAGATGAGAAGCCCCCTCTTCGATTTCCGCGCACCGCTTCCGGGTTTCAAAGATTTCATTCCGGTACGCTTTAATCTGCCTTTCGGTTACGGCATGTTCCGTATTGAGCGTCTTGAGCTGTTTTGTCTTCGTTTTGAGCTCGGCAAGGATAAAATCCAACTCTTCCGACAGGTTGGACAGGGTTCTCCTTCCGGACTTGCGTCGGTGGCGCAGCTCATGAAGACTCCCATAGTCGATATCTTCTATTATTCCAGACATATCACCGCCCTGCTATGTGTTTTTCCCAGTGCGCTTGAAACTGGGTAAGTTTCTCTTGCAATTGATCCTTCTCTCGAACGGCGATCTCAGCAATGGAAATGGATTTATCCAAACCTGCCTTTAATTCTGCAATCTCATTGTCAAGCGTTTCCCTGTTCCGGGTAACTTCCGACAACTGCTCTTCCATTGCAGCCTTCTGATCCAGTGCCGATCGGGCCGTCTTAACCGCCTCATCATTTTCGGTCCGGGCCGATTCAGCCGCCTTGACCGCCTCGTCCTTTTCGGTTTGGGCTGCTTGGGCTGTCTTGACCGCCTCGTCCTTTTCAGCCCGGGCCGCTTCAGCCTCCTTAACCGCCTCGTCCCTTTCAGCCCGGGCGGTTTCAGCCTTCTGAACCGCCTCATCCTTTTCGGCCCGGGCTGCCTGGACCGCCTCATCCTTTTCAGCCTGGGCTGCCTGGACCGCCTCATCCTTTTCAGCCTGGGCTGCTTCGGCTTCCCGGACTGCCTCGTCCTTTTCGGCTCGGGCCGCTTCGGCCGCCTCCTCAAACCCTTGGATCTGAGATTCAAGTTCTGCCTTTTCACTCTCCAGCTGACGAAGTCGATTGTCCAGCAGATCCAGCACCTGCACCTGCATTGCCTGAGATTCATTCAAGAGCGCTTCAACGGCCGGCTGTTTGGCCTGAAAATCGGTTTCCAGGCTATGCATCGCAGCGCGAATCTTTTTGAAGAGCTCCGCCTTTTCCCCTGTATTGTTACCGGTGTTTAATTCATTCATAGTGACCTCTTTTGTGGATCGGTTTTTTTAACCGCTCTTCCAATCAAAATACTTTAAGAACCGGGGTTCCTTTGCTTCCCAGGTACTGAAATACTTCCGGGCCTGATTTCCCACCATCATGGTTGAAGCTATATTGATGGAGGCGCTCAGCGGAATACCGATAAAGGGGAGGAGCTTATAGGCCCGCCCGGTCAGCCGGGGGGTGACTTTGGCCGCCACTTCCCCTGCGATATGGGTCAATCCCCTGTTTATGTATCTGGCCGCTGTCTCATCAACCATATCCCTCAAGGTGCTGGCGGCGATTTCTTTGAACATCTGACCGGCACCGGAAAATCCCAGAAGTGAAAGTGTTACCGCCCTGAGCTCTTCCGCATCGATGTGGGTCCCGTACGCCGCTGAAATTGCATAACAGAGTTCAATTTGGGTCCGGATCAGGTAACTGAGATCCATCGTGGTGCCGATGATGACCGTCCCCAGCGTACCGATACCCGGCAGTGCGGCCGGTGCCGCCGTAATGCCCCCAAAAGCGCCGGTTTTCAGGGCACTCCGTTTGATCAAGCGGCTGCTCACGTCGTATGATATATCCTGTTGCGGTCTGCCGTTGCCTGTCAGATAAAATTCCCGCATCATTTCATATACTTCTTCACGAATCACAGGCAAGGCATTTCCCGAAAAGCCCAATATTTTAACGAGCCAATCCGTTTTTCCGCTGTGCACACCCCGTCTTTTGGAAAGCGTGTGCTTACTCAGACTCCATGGCTTCTTCAGGTTCGATAGAATCATCCGCTTCCTCTGAAAACCAGTCCTTTACCTTAAGGAGCAATTCGGGGTTGCTTCTCTCAAGAATTTCATAGATGACGGCCGATGCAATAGCGCCCAAAATAACGCCTCCAATAATTCGTCGAATCACGGGACTGCCTCCTTTCTTTATTGCGCGCTTTATAGGCGTTAACCGTTATGGTTATGCGCTTATATGGCATCAGCGGCCGGATATAAACGGGCCTCCCTCTCTTGGATGCAGGTTTCGATGCGCTCGTCAACGCCTTCCAGTTTAGAAAAGAGTTTCACCATTTCATTGTCGGCAAAGAGTTCCATCTCCGGAGATCGCTTTCGGACCTCTGATGTTCTTTTACCGATCTTCCTGTGAATCTTGCCCTTCTTTTTTTTCAACTCGTGGATATCGTAAGTCAGGCTCACGCCCCGAAATGAAGACTTGAGGCTGTCGACCGTCCGCTCCAAACTATCGACAAAGATATCGCCCATGTGTTGGATATTGTATCTGAATCCCTCTCCCATGTTTTTCCTCCTTTCTCGATTAAGTTTTGATTTCAGGCTGTTTTCGTTTTCAAACCTTTTGCTTACTGGCTATCGAGGTGACGGTTTCATGCGATTCACGGGTCTGGTCTTTCTTGTTGGCGCTCTTCAGCTCGTCCCAGTACTCGTCCGGCATGTCTTTGCAGAGCTTCAATGCACCGTTGGCTCCCGCGTACAGGGGTTCTTCCACACACGTCACCCGGCCGTACCCCAGTTCCTGCTTCATGTAATCCTCGATCTGCTTTCGCAGCCCCACCATCTGGCTTCCCCCGCCGGCTAAGATAACGTTCCGTTTCAAACCCCGCTGAAATTCCGGGTCAAAGGAAGCAACCAGTTTTTTGACGCCCTCCACAATCTCGGGAACGATGGTCATGCATGCCGCCTTCAGCTCTTTGGTCACATCGTAGCTGACCGGTTTGCCCCGGACGGGAAGCTCGATGAACACTTTTTCATCCTGTTTGGAGATAAAGGCGTTTTCTTCCTTGAACCGCTTGATCATGGCCACCGTAAAGTCCACATCCTCGTACTTCTCTTTGATAAGATCGAGAAAGACCTTGTCGATGTGATCCCCGGCGTTCAAGGTGGTGATCTGGTCCTTTTCGGTGGGTATGGTCCCCGACATCCGGCACAGATCGACGGTACCGGCGCCGATATCGATGATGAGCGCGCTGTTAAAAAGATCCAGACCATAGGCAACGGCAAACGGCTCGGACACGATCATGGTATCATCGAGCACCCCGTCTGCCACATCGAGGAGATTCCGCTTGTTTTTTTTGCTGGCCAGAGCGGGCGCACCCAGCACACCCCTTATGGTCATGCCCTCCATATCCTCTTCTTCTTCCGTAGCAAGTCCCACCAGGTGTTTCAAAAGCTCTCTGGCCACCCTCTTCGCCTTTGCGTTCTCTTCCGGATCATTATCACCCACGTCGGTGTACTTGAGCTGGCCCTTATCAAAAGGTCTGTATAAATCAAGCGCCAGCCGGTACCTGATGGCTTCATCGCCAAAAACGATATCCTTTCCCACCATCTTCCTTGAGACGGCGTCCTTGGGATATCCCACATAGCTCGGAACAAATGTCCTCATTCCGTTGTCACAGGCGATGACGCTTCGCGACGTCCCGAGGTCTATCCCGATATTCAATACCTTTTTCGTTCTCACCATAATTCACCCCTTCCCATACGATTTTTTTATTTCTTTTCTATATCCCTGCCGTTGCACATTTACTCTTTCGTTTTCAGTGCTTTGGTCTCTTCAAGAATCCCCTTGAGCACAAATACTTTGTCTTCTCTCAATTTTCTCTTTCTCATCTGGGCGGCTCCCTCTTCAGTCACGCGAATCACACCGTGCTTTTCAATTTGGGCCAGCCGTTTTTCGATCTCTACGAGCTGTTTCGTCAGGCCTTCTATCTTCTCCCCGTGCTCCCTGTTGCTGAATATCGAACCCGTCTTGTCTCTGATAAACTCATAAGGCCAGCATACGGTCGCGGCAACCGGCGAGGTGATCTTTCGCACGCCGCCGAAGACCCGAATGCCGCTTCGTTTGAACATGCTGTATGATAAAAGACCCGCATATTCAACTGTTGCACAGGTATACTTCCCGGTCTCATGGAATGTATTCCAACCCACTGATAAGACTTTCATAGCTTAATCCCTCGGTTTAAAGTTGCTGTCATGGAAAACAGACCCCACAATGGCATCCCGCTAAATAGGACGCAGATTTTCGCTGATATATGCAGATAATAATCTCTTTTTATTAATCCAAAAAATCTGCGTCCAAAAAACGAAATTCCTATAACCATCGCGTTACCGTTTTCGCCCAAATAGGAAATCGAGCCCCCGGCGTTTACGGTGCTTTCTACCGAACTCCAGGAGTTCACTTTTATCCGATTCATTCGGCTCATTGTCGGACCACACACAAATGCTGGATACGATCTCTTCATCCAGGGCAATGTGAGCGCCTTCGCATTCAACCACATAGCACGGGTATTTCTGATGGAGCTTGACAACCGATCTGGGTCTGACCTGAAGATCGTCGAGATTATGCATCTGCCTGTCGTCTTTGGTGTTGATGTATGCCACCCGCGCCGTCTGACCGATCTCAAGGTCTTTGAGCGGGACAACCTGTTTATGGGCTGTACTGGCCTTGCTCCTGCAACATTCTCCTTTGGGGATGGGCATACCGTGCGGGCACTCTCCCGGGTGACCCAGTAACGTGCAGATGCCGTCCACCAGTTCGGCAGTCACCGTATGTTCGAATTCGCAGGCCGCCGTTTCAAAATCTCCGCCGAAGATGTCAAAGATCAATCGCTCCCCGATCCGATGGGCTCGAATAATTTTCCGCGCCTGGTCGGCTCCCCCTGCCGTCAGTTTGATCCGCTTCTCTTTCTCATCCAATTCCACCAACCCATCGGATGTCAGACTGTCTAATAACTCGGGATCATAGTCATCCTTTACCGCCCGCATAAAATCATCCAACGATTCGGATCCGGCTTCTTTCAGTTCCCATAATCGTTCCAGGTACTCCTCTTTATCTTTTCGCTTGTTTTTCATGAAATCGTCTCTCCTCACCGTTACCGAATGGTAATCAGTATCCAACGAAGGCTCCCGGATACCACAAGGGCGCTGATGCCGATAGCAACCATCATCATCAGGGTCCTCCGTGCGCCAAGCTCTTTACCCATGGCCATGACGGTGGCAAAGCAGGGGGCAAAGGTTGTGGTGATGACCACCGCCACGATACTCTGAATATAGTCCATCTCTCCGTTCCGAACGAGGTTGATCATGAATCCCGCACCTGCTTCGCGCCGGGCAAAGCAGAGAATAATGGCATCGGTCATGGCCAGCGGCAGGCCCAGAACCCCTTCAATCACCGGGCTCAATCCTCGTTTCACCGCATCCAGAATCCCCAATCGGTCGGCGGTAAACAGGGCGAGGGCGGCATAGACAAAAACGAGCAATGATTCTTTGAGAAACCAGTATAGCCGGTAGTAGGTTTTCTTTAAAACCGGCATCGGTCTCGGAAACCGTATGGCCGGCAATTCCTGAATAAAAGGGATCTTTTCCTCTCCTTTAAGGATCATATTCAGGCCCATGCCGGCGGCAACGCCGATGAAAGCGAGTACTGAAAAAGCGATGATAAAGGAACCGGCCCCCATCATTCCAAGAATGCTCATATTCAGGCCCAACTGCGCAGCGCAGGGAATGGAAAAGGCGATCAAGAAGACCACGATGTTTCTTTCCCTTTTCGAACGCAGGGTTCGGGTGGTTAATACGGCCATGGTCTTGCAGCCGAACCCCAACACCAGCGGTAAAATGGCATTGCCGCTCAACCCCAGCTTATTCAGCACTCTGTTCGTCATTACCGATAGATTCGGAATGTAACCGATATCTTCCAGTGTGTTAAATAGTAGAAAGAACACGCCCAAAATGGGTAACACCGTCAACAGGGCATTGGCCAGTCCCAACGACAGCACGCCGTATTCACCAATGCACAACTCGTGCCAGAAACCGGACGGGAAGACGCGGGTGATAAGGGTTTCCACCGGCGTCCAAAGCATCGCCGTCATCCATTCCGACAACACGTTGGCGACATTGACAACAAGATAAAACATGGCATAGATGACCATCAACAGTATCGGCAATCCGTAAACCGGATGCCGGCTCAAACCGGCAACCCGCTGGGAAAACTCCCTCGGCGCTATCTTCTGCTTTTTGATCACCTTCTCGGTGACATCATCAATCCACCGGTTCCGTTTGCCGATGATGAAGCGGTTGATATTACCCCGAAACCGCCCCCGGATCTCATCCGCCTCTTTCTGTATGGATTTAACCTTAAGATCCCCATATGTTTTGGCCAGTTGGCCCATGATGAAGGGATCTTTTCTTAGCATCAGAAGGGATGCCGTGTAATTGTAGGGAAAATCGTCGCGCAGTTCGGCACCCATTGTCAAAAGACCGTCATCAATGACATCGCCGTACCGAACCTTCACCATTGCCCGTCTCGCCTTTTCCAATAATCCTTTCAATTCCCTTGTGCCCTGTCCGTAAATCGCCATGGACTCCACCACCGGAACTCCCAGAAGGCGGGAGAGCCCCTCTGAATCGATCCATATCCCTTTTCGGGAGGTCTCGTCCAGGGCGTTTAAGGATATGATCATCGGTAAACTTAGAGTCAACAGATCGGCAGCCAGCGTCAACGACTGCTTCAGCCGGTTGGCGTCCATGCACTGGATAATCACATCCGGTCGATCGGAAAAGATCGCATCCCGCACGACCAGTTCCTCTTCCGAATGGACATACAGGCCGTGCAGACCGGGTGTATCAATGATTTCACAGATTTGATTCCCGATCCGGCATCGGGTTCGTTTCAACTGGATGGTGGTCAGCGGAGAGTTGGCCACCACGGTATATTCCCCGGTCAGGTTGTTGAATACCTGGCTCTTGCCTGAGTTCGGCAATCCAACAATCATGATCTTTCTGGCGGATTCTGAATCCATTGACTCTGTCATGGTTTTACGTTAGTAAAGCAATAGTCAATCATCAATATACAATATCCAATTTAACTTATGCCCTACAGCATCAGCAACGATTGCATCGGGTGCGGCGCCTGTGCCAAAAAGTGCCCTGAAAAGGCGATTGAAGGGGAAGTTAAAGTACGCTTTGATATCGACCCCTCTCTTTGCCGGGAATGCGGTGTCTGCTTTGAGACCTGCCGCCAGGGAGCGGTCGTCGACCCCGAAGGGAACGCTTCCCCTATAAAAGCCAAAAAACAAAAAAATGTAAAAGCTCATATCGATCCCGAACTCTGCGCAGGCTGCCAGACCTGCTTTTTAAATTGCCCCCAGGATACCATCCGGGTGATTAAAAGGGGCGTCTTTTCCAATCCCATCTGCCGGGTGGATACTGAAAACTGCGTGGGATGCGGGACCTGCACCCAGTTCTGCATCACCGGAGCGGTTGAATTATCCTGACATTTTCTCTTCGCTCCATACCTCATAATAATACCCGCAGCTTGAACAGTGATTGATGGTCTCTTCTGCCATGGCCATATAGATCCCCACCAGCAGCATGGGGATTCCGACCAGGGCCCCGATGAAAAACAAGCAGCAGAATACCCCTCCCAGCACCAGCCCGACTGCCCACCGCTTCGAATATTTTTTTCGACGGATCGGCTCCATCGGGCTTTTGCAGTGGCGGCACACCACCGAAGCATCCGTTTCTTCAGCCACGTTAGTAGTCCTCCGAATTTCGCTTCTTCTTGACTTTCAAGAATTTATTCACCCCGAAGGACAGCCCCACAGCCCCTCCGATAACACCGGCAACCTTGGTGATAACACCCGCGATAATCACTTCGGCAGCGGAAGCCGCCACGGCGATGGTGGCCACGCCCGCCAGAACACCCACCCCGCCGCCGATGAGTATCTTGCTGCCCACCTGAGCCACATCGGATAGACGCATGCGACCGTTGGAGCCCTCATAGAGTTCACGGTCGAATTCATCCGGCGCGGGGCGCATCTCTCGCTCCCGTGCCATGGTCATCCGTAAGGCCCTTTTCTTTTCTTCGTATTTTGTCGCTTCTTCCATGGTTTAACTCCCTTTCTTCAGGTACAAGGGCAACAGCACCTTGCGTTTACGCTTTGGGTTGCTCTTGGAATCAATTTTCTTGGATTGCCTGGCCACATTGACGCCGGCGCCGGCCGCACCGCCCCCGGCGGTTAACTTTGCCACCAGGGTGTGCCCGATGATGGAATGGCCGATGACGGCTTTCAAACCGATGGCAGGCACTGCCGCAATACCGACAGTGGTTGCCAACACGCCGACACCCGCCCCCAGGGCCGCCGTCTTTCCCACCTTTTTGCACATCTCGCGGTAATACGTTCGGCAGTTCTCATCGGTCACCTCTGTAATCTTTTTTTGATGCAACTTGCAAAAATCGAGGCTGTAGCCTCTGAACTGGCAAGTTTCGCATGTGAGTTTGATTTTCTTCATCTTCCTTTCTTCCTTCTTTGTTGTTGACCAAACTTCAAGTGTTCAGGTGTCGGGTTCAGGGTTCAGGGTTCAGAGTTCAGGGTTCAGGGTTCAGGCCTTACGATCCGAAACCATGCTGACACCTGACACCTGAAACCTGAAACCCGTAACCTTGAACCTTGAACCCTGAACCTTTTAACCTTTCTTCATGAGTGAAAATACAAATACGTCACATACACACTCGACACGGCCAGGAAAAGGAGCATCACGGGAACTCCGATCCGTGCAAACTCGTTAAAGGTCAGAGCGTCTCCGCCTGAACCGCCGAACCGGTTCTTTTCACCAAAATTCTCCAGGAGACTGGCGGCCACCGGGCCTGCGGTGGCCCCGAAAATGGTCGCCGACGATCCTGCCAAAACCCCCAGCGAAAGCGCCCACCACATGACATGGGCGGGCATCGCCAGGGTGAATCCCAAAGCAATGGGGAAAAACAGGGCGGTTGTGGGGCCTGCATTGAGAAAGCAGGTAATCAGCGCGGCGGACCACATCAAGATCAAACTGAGAAGCCAGGGTTTTCCAAAGGACAGGATCGCCAGTAATTCGGAGATGTACTGTATCAAACCGCAGGCCTCCAAACCGCCGACAACCACAAACAAACCCATGAAAAAAAGGATATCATTATATCCCATGAATTTTATGATTCGTTTACGGTCGATACCTGAAAACAAAAACAGCGACAATCCGCCCAGCAGGGCGATGATCGACGGATTGATGACCAATTTCTTGGCAAGAATAAACAAGAAAATCATATGGCAAAGGACAAATACGGCGCGGCGCATGGCCCTTCGCTGCTTCGGGTCAATCCGGGGGGGGGGCGGCCGCTTGATATCGGAAACGGCGATCCCTCCAAACCCCATGGTCCGCCTAAAATACATGAGCATCAACCCCAATAGAATCAAGCAAATCGGCATCATGAAAATGATAAATTCGTTAAATGAGATCCCGGCTTCGGTCGAGATCAGCATGTTCGGAAAATCCCCCACCATGGTCGAGGCGCCGCCCAGGTTGGATGAAATGACCTCACCGATGATAAACGGTTTGGGGTCAAAGCCGAGGTCGGCAGCCAGCCTCATGGTGATGGGCACGAAGATCAGAATCGTGGTCAGATTGTTGACCAGCAGCGAGAGAAAGTAGGTGATGAGGCAGAATACGACGAACATCCCGAAAAGGCTCTCTCCCGCACCCCTGCCGACCCGGTGCGCCACACGGGCAAAGAAACCGGATTCGCTCAGAACCGCCGAGATGATTCCCATCCCGATCAACAGGGAAATGGTATTGAATTTGACGGCAAACAGGGCATCCAAAGGGCCGTATCGTTTAAAGAAGATCCCCATCACCAGGACGGCTGCGCCGATCATGAGAACAATGGCGGTCCGATCCACGACATTCCGATAGAGCAGGTAGAACAGGATGACGGTCAGCTTGAGAAAAAACAAGATGATAATCACCCGTTTGGGGGTGGGAACAAATTGATTTTTCAACAAGCTTTTCCTTAACACCTGGATCTCCACCAGCGGTTTGAGGAAACGGACAAAGATATTTCGGTTGGCGCCGTTGCGTTCGACGGTTATTTTCAGTACCGTTCCGCTGCGTTTGGATCCGATGATCTGCCGAACCTTTTCGACAGACGAGACCAGCCGGCCGTCCAGACCGACAATCCGGTCGTCCGGTTTCAGACCGGCGCGGCCGGCCGGAGCGTTCAGGTCCACGCGCCTTACGATGATCGCAGCCCCCTGGCCGCCCGTCGGCACCTCCTCGATCCCCGCACCGATGGGGTTGATGGGCTGCTGATCGGAAAACGGTTTTCCATAGAAGTACATCTCGAGGGACTTTCCCCAAAAAGACCAGAAGATCAGAAAACCGATGAGTCCCAAAAAGAAGAGGACCGTGATGTCAAAACTCGCCGGGGACCGCAAGGAAACGGAGCCGATTCGGGGCCTTGCCTCTGTGGTTGCCGTCCCGAAGATCATCCCTTGCTTTCCGCCTCCATCGGTTTATAGCGCACCCATACCTGTTCCACGTCTCTCACCTTTTCAATAACCTCCTTTTTGATCCGGTTTGCGATTCGATGGCCGTCGCGTATCGTACACTGCGGATCGATAAGGATATCCAAATCGACCCATATCTTCTGGCCGATGTGTCGGGTTCTTACGCCCGAAACAGCACTGACATCCTCAACGCCTGCAACGAGGTCTTCGATCTCATCGCTGTACACGTCATTGACCGAATAATCCATCAGCGCTCTGACGGAATCCAGCATGATCTTGATGCTCACTTTGACGATAACGGCCACCACGAAAATGGCCGCAATGGGGTCCAAATGATGAAACCCCATGCTGCCGCCGATTACCCCCACGGCGACGGCAATGGATGAAAAGCAGTCCGCCCGGTTGGACCAGGCGCTGGCCAGAATGGTCTGGCTTTTGAGCTGGGTGCCGGCACAGCGCATGTAACGGAACATCATCTCATTGGTCCCGATGGAAATAATGGCCATGAGCAGGGCTGAAAAATGGGGCGGCGTCGTCGATGACGCCATCAAATGCTCAATGGAAACCGCAACCAGGGCAATGGCCCCCAGGGTGATGAAGAGGCTGATGCCGCCTGCCACCAGGAATTCCACCTTTCCGTACCCGTAATGGAACCGGGTGTCGGCCGGTTTGCTGCTGATCCGCTGGCTCAAAATGATGGCAAACGCCGTGATGATATTGGATGCGGAATGGAGCGCGTCTGCGATGCAGGCCTTGCTTCCGCTGGTTACTCCCACCACAAGTTTCAGTACGACCAGGGCCAGGTTGATCCAGATCCCCACCCAGGCCACACGCTCTCCGCATTGTTCGCATCGTTCAAAGCGCATAGAGTCCTGCTTTAAAAGTCTTCGTCGTCGGTTTCGTAAGCCCGTTTCTTCAGGGCGTTTTTCTTGCTGGCCGAATTCATCTTTGTGGCTTGCAGACGCCTTCTGAGCGCATCCTCCCGTGCCATGCCGACAAAGTGCCGGATCAGGTATCCGCCGACCCCCGCTATGGCGATAACGAATATCAGGCGGATATTGATCGCCTTTCCCCAGAAAATATACACCGGGACATGGTCAAAATTCTGCATCCCGAACAATACGCCGATTATTGTCAGGATAATGGTTGTCATGGTCTTGATCATGGCCTCATCTCACTCTCTTAGGTGTCTGTCATCAATCGTCGAAATTCAATCGCAAATGGTGCATTCGATTACACATCACGGATCAACGTTGACCGGGCCCATATATCTGCCCCGGCAGTGCGTTCCTTTGGGGAAGCGGCTGCCAAACCGGTTGGTTGATTCCTGCCGGATGATACATAAACGGCTGGGGCCCCATGCCCGGTTTCCACTCCTTTACGGGAAACATCTGGTTAAATGCCGCAGCCGCCACAGCCTGCGGGCTTTCCGGTTTCTCCCGATCATGGAGCATCACGATGACAATGATCAGCAGTACACTCAAAAAAACCGCGCCGACCATCATCCAGATGGTTCGGTCGCTCAAAGCCTCTTTGGCTGTTATGCGCATCGCTCCTCCCTTGCAGTGAAAGACGGCGTGACCAGCCGGACGTGCCCGCACCGGGTGCATTCCAGACACCGGATACATTCCGGAGAATCGACTTCCAAATAGATGTTGAGATCCACCGGGCAGGATGACCGGCAGGTGTCGCAACCATCGCAGTCGGGGTCTGCCTCCAGATGAATCATGCTGAACCGGTTAAACAGGGCCAACATGGCGCCCAGGGGGCAGGCGACTCGGCAAAAGGGCCGTTTGCTCACAACAAACCAGATCAAAAACCCTAAAAGAATCATCACCGACAGGATAAACATCATGCCCGGCCCGTTGGGCAGAACCGGCAGGCCGGAAGACGGGCTCACCGGATTCCACAGGGCCCAGGGGATACCGGCCGTCAGGGTTCCTGCCGGGCAGATTCGACAAAACCATGGATTGCCCGACATGTAGGGAATGACTCCCACCAGAACAACCAGCACCCCATACTTAACGTACCGCAACATGAAGGGTATTTTAAATTTTGTAGATTTAATCCTGTGCAACAGGTCCTGCAGAAAACCGAAGGGACACAGCCAGCCGCAGGCCATCCGTCCCACGGCAAGTCCCACGACACCCATGAAAGCCAGCACATAATACGGCAGCGTGTGGATGGTCAAAAAATGCTGGATACTGCCGATAGGACACGAAAACACCGCCGTGGGGCAGGCATAGCAGTTTAAAAACGGCACGCAGCACCCTTTTAATGCATTGGTGCTCACCGACCGGGTATAGAAAGAACCGATGTAGCTGTTGGCCAGCACCGCGCTCGATAATTGCGTCCATCGTCTGAAGGTTGAAAGAAGCATCCTCTTTATATCCGTCCCATTCGATCTTCAGTGTTTAGTGTTCAGTGTTTAGTGTTCAGGTGTCAGGAATTAAGATCCTAAACTGTGCTGAAACCTGACACCCGACACCTGAAACCTTCTTACGATTCGAAACTATGCTGACACCTGACACCTGAACACTGAAACCTCTTATCTAAAATTCCCAAAGCCCCCCGGGCCTGCGGGGGGCACTCACCCGGCTCCCGCAGCAAGGGCTACGTTCCCGAAATATCCCGGCCCACCCGGGCCGGCGGGCGGCACTCACCCGGCCCCCATAACGAGGCTCGCATTACCGGTCGGGGCGGGGTAAAAACTCATGATCCGGCCGTCCACCGGGCAATAGGGCGTTCCGGTGGCATCAAAATTCGGAAGGCCGACAGCACCGTCCACCGGGCAGACGTATTGCCCCGAAACCGCGGGAGCAGGCGCTGCCTGAAAAGGCACGGGGCCGGTGGCGGCCATCATCAGGTCCGATGCCCGCTGCATCTGGCCGGTCCAGCGGTCGAATCCGAAAACGGCCCAATATATCAGCGTGACGCCGATTGCCGCAGCGATCGCAAAACCGGAAAAGTAACCGACCCGCTTCATGTCCAGTCCCAAATACTCCTCAAACATTTAAAACCTCCATCCTTAAATCATCAATCGTCATTCGAAAATCGAAAATTCAAAATCGTCATTCCACAAGGGCTATCCTAGCCCGATACAGGCCGTTCAGAGTGTGGCCCCGTTTCGCCAGGTTTCCACAAATTCACCGCCTAAAATCCCCAGTATCATAAGGCCGATCAGTATTGCTGTAAAAATGAGCCTTCCTGTCATCGGTTAATTCCTTAACGCGCTTCGGATCATCCGGTTCACCTTACCGCAGCCTGGAGAGATGCCAGAACGCTGTTTATGGGTATGGCGAAACTGATTCCTGAATACTGATTGTTGGGCTTGTAGTAAGCCATGTTCACACCCACCGCCTCTCCCCTGACGTTAATCAGGGGACCGCCGTCGTTCCCTTCATTGATGGTGGCGTCGGTTTGAATCATATCCGGATATCTTACGCCGTCGATGGTCATCCCCCGCCGGTTGCTGCTCACAATCCCCATGGTCACGGACCGGGAGAATCCAAAGGGGCTTCCGATGGCGAAAACGATATCCCCCACTTCAACCAGATCGGAATTCCCTAGAACGATGGCCGGAAACGTTTCATTGGACCGAATTTTAAGAAGCGCCAGATCGGTCTGTGAATCCACACCCATTACATCCGCATCGTAGTGCCGCCTGCCACCTGAAAACAGGGATATGCGAACCTGTTTGGTCCTGCCCACGGTTTGAAAGGTGGTCAGCACATATCCTCTGGGATCGATAATGAAACCGGAACCCACAGGTCCTGAACTTCCCTGGTACGGGTTGAGCCGGGTCAGCCCCGAGGCTGCGGGCATCCCGTTGTTCAGCGGAGTGGTGACGGCCACCACCGCCGGCCTGACCAGGGAGACCACGTGGCTGATTCCTTCCTGAACCTGAACGGCGGTTTGCGGCGATACGCTAGCACCCCCTTGAGGAGCCGGCGGCTGATTCACAAGCGGAACCGGCCGGTTGGGTTGGGTGTTCCCTTGATAGGGGAGATGCCCCATGACACCGGCGTTGGTCCATATGGCCCCGACCACCAGGATCAGGAGGACCAGCAGGGGCCAGAAGTATCGCTTTACGGTGAAATTCTTGTTTTTCTTCATCTAAACACCATCAAAATCATCCAGAGACCGACCAGGCTCAACACAAAGGCAAACATAAACCGAAGCAGGCTGCTTTCGGCGCTGATGGATAGCCGGGACCCGATCTGGGCGCCGATCACCGTGACGACGGAAAGGCATATGGCCAGTTTGGGTTCGAAATGTCCCAAAAAGCTGTGCCCCAGGAAGCCCGCGAACCCGGTAACCGGGACCATCAACGAAGATGTTGCCACGGCTACCTTCATGGGAACATTGAGCAGCAGCACCATGATCGGCACTTTCAGCCATCCGCCGGCCAGCCCCAGCAGCCCGCCCACAAACCCCACCATGAAGGTCAGGGGCATGATCATGGCCATGTCCATCCGGACTGTTTGCCCCCTGAATTCATGCTCCCACTGCCAGGGGCTGATCCGCCATGTGGATCCGACCCCCTGCAGCTGGGCCTGGTCCTGCATCATGGAATAGCTGGCCAGAAACAACACACAGGCGAACAGGACGCACAACAGGCTGGCGTTAAAATGATCCGACAGCATGCCACCCGTAAAGGCGCCGATCATGGTTGGGAATTCAAGCACCATGGCCAGCTTCAGGTCCACCAGGCCGGATTTGAAGAATATGTAGAGCGCCGATATTTGGGCAAAGGTTAACATGACCAGGCTCGTGGTGGCTGCCGTATGAAAACCGATACCGCAGGAGATCAATATAGGGACATACATAAACCCTCCCCCCACCCCGATCATGGTAAAAACAATAGAGATCACCAGGGTTATGAGGGCGAGTTTGATGATAATGTTCGTAATAAAGTCCGCCCTCGGCTCGGGAGTGCCGGGTGGCGCCGGTACCGGCCTCACGTTGGCCACGGTGGTCGGCCCCTTGGCCACCTTGTCGTTGGTCATGATGTGGCATTTGTCACAAGCCCCCACCATGGGATGCGTCATGACCGCCTGGGTGCTGACCGGGCTCTTTTGGGTGATGGTGTGGCATTGGGTGCAATCCGAAAATTTCTGATGGACGGCGTCCTGGGGCATCGGTTTGTTCAGGTTGACGGCCTCTTTGTTCTTCACCGGAACCTGAGCGGCCGCCCGGATCGCACCGGTCACACGGGTGAAAAAATGTTTGGCCCGGTTGATGGGAATGGCAAATCCGATGCCCGTGTAGGTCCCCTCCGGTGCGTAAATGGCGGTTCCCACCCCCACGACCCTGCCGAAGATATCGATGAGAGGCCCGCCGCTGTTGCCCTGATTGATCACCGCATCGGTCTGGATCATCCCTTTATAGGAGGCTCCGCCGATCATCAGATCCCTGTGCAGATCGCTCACGATCCCGAGGGTGGCGCTGTGCTCGAAACCGAAGGGGCTGCCCACGGCAATGACCCAGTCGCCGGCTTCGATCCGATCCGAATCTCCCAGGGCGGCAGGCACGAACCGTTCGTTGCCGTCGATCTTGAGTACCGCCATGTCCTGAGACGTGTCGGAATGGACCATCCTCGCAGCAAACGCATGGTTGCGGGAACGCCAGAGGTTGACGGAAATCGATTCGGCATCCGCCACCACATGATGGTTGGTTAGAATATAACCCCGCTCATCCACAATAATCCCCGATCCGATGCTCTCATACCACATCACACCGGCGCCCGCGTCGCCGGCAAGCTGCTTCTTTTTCTTCGCCTTCACACAGACCACCGACGGCCGCACCTTGGCCACTGCATGGGATACGTTCTCCTGGAGGTTCATCAGGGGATCGCCGGTTACGGCGCCAAGCGCCGTCCCTCCCCACAGAGAACCGATCATGAAAATGAGGCTGACGATTATGATTGTAACGACACGCATAAAGTTT
>DUZK01000043.1 GCA_013349495.1 Deltaproteobacteria bacterium | reverse complement strand
CGTTTTCATGAAGTTCCTGCGGTTCATTTCGAAAAAACGTTCTTTGTCCATCGGTACCCTCCTTTTTGTTTTAACCATTATTAATGCTCCGGCTTCACGCTTTATTTAACCCCTGTTCCGGTGAAACCGGATATCCCCGATATGATCGCTATCTAAAACCAGATTCAGTGGCTTCTCAATGGAGACACCAAGGTCTGAATCATTGCCCATGCCTTCTGCCCATAACGCCCCACGAGAAAAGAAGCATTCATCAAAGCGACAGGCAGCAGGGAAACAATACGGTCGCTAATTCTCTATAAATAAGTATCGGGTGTCATCGTAAAATTCGCTTTAAATTGGTCATACCTGTCAGTCAGTTAATTGTCAAATATTTTTTCCTTGGAAAATGCCCCGGAAAGGATGATATCGTAAATTGAGTGTTTTGCATTCAATGTGTTATATTTGATATATAAAGCAACGCTGTTTGGGCATCCTGAAAACCTTTTGTCGTTGTGGAGGAGCAAGCCGTGTATCTAGTTACAGCCGATGAAATGAGGGAAATGGACCGTCAAACCATCGAATCCTTCGGGCTTCCCGGCAGGATACTGATGGAAAACGCGGGGCGGGGCGCCACCCGGATCCTGTTGAATCGATTTGACCATTTGTGCGATTTCGATGTCGGAGTTGTGGCCGGGCGGGGAAACAACGGAGGTGACGGATTTGTGATCGCCCGCTACTTGACGCAGAAAGGCATACCGGTTGCCGTATATCTCCTCGGAAAAAAAGATCAGGTCAAAGGTGATGCTGAAGCCAACCTAAAGCTTTTGGAACCCTTGAATATAAATGTCATTGAACTGGAAAACGCCGGGCAGTTTAAAGATCAAAAATCTTCTATGTCTCAGCATAACCTCTGGGTGGATGCAATTTTCGGTACAGGCCTGAATTCAGATGTACGGGGGTATTTCAGGGATGTCATCGAATTCATCAACCAATCAAACAAGCCTGTGTTGTCAGTGGATATTCCATCGGGCTTGAATGCGGATACCGGACAGCCCTGCGGCATCAGTGTCCGTGCACACGCAACGGCAACCTTCGGGTTTGCAAAACTCGGACATATGACATGTCCGGGGGTAAGTTATACCGGGAATCTGGATATAGTGGATATCGGCATTCCCCCGCATATCGTAAAAATCGTCAATCCGTTACAGATCCTGCTGACCCCTGAAGTGATCAGTAAAAAATTGGTGCCGAGAGCACCGGACGCACATAAAGGCGACACCGGCCATCTTCTGGTGATTGCCGGTTCCACCGGCAAAACCGGGGCCGCAGCCATGACGGCCGCATCTGCAGTGAGAGCCGGCGCAGGACTGGTGACCATCGGGGTTCCGAAGCAGTTAAATCCGATTATGGAAACCCTTGTTGTGGAATCCATGACATGGCCGCTTCCGGACACCCCGGAGGGATTGCTGGATGAGTCTTCATTTGAAGAAATCATGGATCTTCTTTCCGGGAAACAGGCACTGGCCATTGGTCCGGGTATCGGCATGACCGAAGGAATCAAGAGTCTTGTGCATCGCATCCTTCAGGAAATCAGCGTACCCTTGGTGATTGATGCCGACGGTCTGAATGCCCTGGCAGGCCATGCGGACATATTAAAGAAATCCGGTGCGCCGATCATCTTAACACCCCACCCCGGAGAAATGGCGAGGCTGGTGGATACCACCTCACGTGAAATTCAGCAGGATCGCATCGGCAGCGCGCGTCATTTTTCACGGCGGTTCAACGTCCATTTGGTCTTAAAAGGAGCCCGAACCGTAATCGCCCATCCGGACGGCACCGTCTTCATTAATCCAACCGGAAATTCCGGTATGGCGTCCGGTGGGATGGGAGACGTGTTGACCGGCATGATCGCCGGTTTTCTCGCTCAGGGATATGCCCCTGAATCTGCGGCTCACCTCGGCGTATATCTCCATGGTTCCGGAGCGGACTATTTGGCACGAAAGAAAGGACCTGTCGGTTTTTTGGCTTCGGAAGTTATGAATCGGATACCTGAAGAGATCAGGAGAATTGCAAATAGAAACTGGAAACTGGAAACTGGATGAAGAATCGGAGCGGTTGAGTTTATTAAAGGTACCGCAAATTTTAATGGTGTATGATACCACAGAATAATGAGAAGAAAGTTATGGGATCCGAGTTTCCAGTTTCCAGTTTCCAGTTTCAGACAACCACCCATTCTGCTGAAGAAACCCAAAATTTGGGACAAAGGATCGGGGAGCACATCCAAGCCGGCACGGTCCTGGCACTATACGGAGATCTCGGCAGCGGTAAAACCGTTTTTGTGCAAGGACTCGGGATGGGGCTGAACGTGCCCGAAGACTACACCATCACAAGCCCTACGTACACCTTGATCAATGAATATCCCGGACGAATAAAGCTTTTTCATGTGGATTTATACCGAATCGCTAATCCCGTGGAAATGGAAGATACGGGCCTGGATGATGTTTTCAGAAATGACGCTTCAGCGGCCATCGAATGGGCGGATCGGCTCGGGGAAGACCTTCCGGAAAATCATATAAAGATTCAATTTAAAATCAATGGAACGGAGTCCAGGAAAATCAAGTTTTCAGCATATGGACAGAGCGGAGTGAATCTGTTAAAAACAGTCGTAAAGGATCGCCCGTGCTCTGGTGATCCGTAAGCAGACAAATTCCAATTAGACAGGAATAAACAATGGCCTTAATTGTACAAAAATTTGGAGGCACTTCCGTCGCCGATTTGGAAAAAATCCGAAATGTTGCCAATCGCACGGCAAAAACTTTCGATGCCGGAAACGACGTGGTGGTTATCCTTTCCGCCATGGCCGGAGTGACGGACAGTCTGATCGAAAAAGCAAACCAAATCACAGATACCCCTGATAAACGCGAACTCGATGTACTTCTTGCCACAGGCGAACAGGAAACAGCGGCACTCCTTGCGATGACGCTTCGGTCCATGAATTATCCTGCAAGATCGCTGCTGGGTTTTCAGGCAGAAGTCCGAACAGACTGTGCGTTCGGCAACGCCCGGATTGTCAACATTGATGCCAGCAGAATCAAAGAGTACCTCGGTGATCGAAATATTGTCGTTGTCGCAGGATTTCAAGGCTGCGATCCAAACGGCAATATCACCACCCTCGGAAGGGGTGGATCCGATACCTCCGCAGTGGCCATTGCAGCAGCATTAAAAGCGGACAGTTGTGAAATATACACCGATGTGGACGGCATCTATACCACAGATCCGAATATCTGCCCGAAAGCCAGAAAACTTAAGAAAATCTCCTATGAAGAAATGCTTGAAATGGCCAGTCTCGGCGCCAAGGTGCTTCAAATCCGATCGGTGGAATTTGCAGCCAAATACAACGTACCGGTTCATGTACGATCATCATTTAACGAGGAGGAAGGAACTATGGTGGTTAATGAAGATGCCGAAATGGAACGCCTCGTCATATCCGGCATCACGTGTGAAAAGAATGCAGCGCGAATCGTACTCAAAAACGTCCCGGATATACCGGGCATCGCAGCCAAGGTATTCACCCCCCTTGCTGACGAGGAAATCGTGGTAGATATGATCATCCAGGGTACCCGCACAGAAGGGAAAAACGATTTGACGTTCACCGTGCCGCGAAAAGACTTTAAACAGGCAATGGAAATCGAAAAGAGAGTGGCGGAAGAAATAGGCGCCGATGAAGTGTTGGGAGATGATGATATCGCCAAGGTTTCGGTCATCGGAGTAGGAATGAAGAATCATTCAGGGGTCGCGTCCAAGATGTTCGCCACCTTGGCCGATGAAGGGATTAACATTCGTCTCATCAGCACATCCGAGATCAGGATATCTTGCGTCATCAATGAGAAATATGCAGAGCTTGCCGTCAGAGCGTTACATTCGGCTTTTGGTCTCGATAAAGAATAGTATTTTCGAGTGAAACAGTTCAGTACGGAACAATTGATATTCGCCATCGTGCTGGGAGCTGTGATTATCGGTGCAATACTATATCGAACCCTGTCCGGGTTGTAGGTCATCCCTCAAAATAAATATATCAGCTTTGTATCATATTTAGGTGGATGAATCATGTCCATTCGAATGATCGCAAAAGAGCTCTATCACCTTCAGCAAGAAGTAGATAAGATTGAAAAGCGAATCCAAGAATCCCCCAAGGACAAACACGCGGAATTGGAAGACATGCTCAGGAAGACGAAGGCTGAAAGGAATCGAATGAAGAGTATACTTAATGGACAGAAAAGCAACGCAGCGGCACAAAAGAGACGCTATTAAATGAGGATCATCTCCCTATTAGTTGTAGTCCGTTAAGGCAAAATAAGTGGATAATCTCGAATTGAGCATGTGGGGTTTTAGACACTGACACACTCTATTGCTTCAACAGAAAATCGATTAAAGCCTTGTTAAAGCCTTCCGCCTGTTCAATGTTGGACAAATGGGCGGCGGACGACTGCACGCCAGAGAATGGCTTAACATCACAACCGGTGAATCCTTTTTCCCGGACAACTCGTAATTGACGAGAATACCGTTGACTTCAATTCTCATGCTTCCACCTTGTCCTTTAAAGGTACTTTCGTCTTCTCTTTTGGGGATTTGTTCTCTTTGACTTTCGCCTGCTGGATCATGAAGTCGATATCAGACATCTCTTTTTTGCCCGTGATTTCGTATATCTGCATACTGCCTTCGTTGATGCCCAGCACTTTTTCACCCAAGGGCCGGAACTGAACAAACGGTTTAACTTTATCAAGGGTTGACTCACAGACAAGTATGGAGTTGGGCTTCTCCTTGGTGAGCTGCTGGAGCCGGAAGGTATCGTTCACAACACCGCCGATGGCCGTATAATCCATTTTTTTCTCAAAACCGATATTTCCCACAATCGCTTCGCCGGTATTGATGCTGATCCCCATGTTCAGGGAAACCCCGCATCGCGACTGAGCAAAATTATTGACCAGTTCCATTTTTTCACCCATTTCGATGGCAGCATGCACAGCGTCTAAAGCAGGATTCCGGGTGGCAACCGGTGCACCGAAGATTGCCAGAAGACCATCCCCAAGATACTTATCCAGAATGCCTTTATGCTTCAATACGATGCCGCCCATATGCATGAAAAAGTAATTCAGCACCCCCACCACATTTTCCGGAGAGACCTGCTTGGACATCTGGGAATATCCCCGAATGTCGATATTCAGCAACGTTACCAGACGACGCTCTCCCAGGGTAATAAGGTCCCGTTCTCCTTTTCCTAAAATTTCCGCGACGACTTCTTCCGGAACGTACTTCTGGAAAATATTTCGGATCAAACGCTCTTTTTTCGCCATGTTTATGGAGCCGGAATATAAACGGGCATTTTCTATGGCAATCCCTGCAGATGCGGCAACGGACTGAAGAACTTTCAAATCTTCATCCGTAAAGGTGCCCCTGACCTTATTGAGCAATTCAATCACTCCGATGGTACGCCCCCGCACAATCATCGGGATGCAAAGAAGATTTCTGGTGATAAAGCCGGTTTGATTATCCATTTCCTGATAAAAGCGGGGGTCCGCAGTTGTATCCCGTACCAATATGGGTTGCCCGGTTGAAGCCACCCAGCCCACAATCCCCTTCCCCATTTTTATGCGAAGCCCCTTCAGTGAATCCCCTGCCTCGCCAATGGCAACCTTAAACACCAGCTCATCACCCCTGAGGAGCAGCAATGAGCCTGCTTCCACATTGATGAGTTTGGAGATCATTTCAATGGTATGGGTCAGCACCCGGTCCAGGTTGAAGGTAGAGGAAGTGAGGGTGTGGCCCACCTGGTTTAATAATTCTAGTTCTCCTGTTTTTTCCCTTGCATTTCGAAGCAGTCTGCCTTGCTCGATGGCCAGCGATAGGCCTTCCGCAATCATTGAAAAAATACGTTCATGTGCGACTTGGAAAGCATCGGTTTCCGTGCTGGCCAAGCAAACAACGCCGATGGATTCCCCTTTAAAATGTAGGCCGGCAAGAATGCATGATCTAAGGTTGAGCTTGTCCCACAGAATTCGTTCGAACTGGTTCCGCTCCTTTGCCAAGTCCGGTACCGCAATAATGCCCTTTGCCCGCTTTGCGGTTTGAAACAAGGAATTGGTTTCAGGAAACGCGAGTTCAAGGGGAACATCGGCAATTTCCTTATGGGTGGAGTAAGATAGGGTAAGTTCGTCATTGTCGTCTTCTACCAGTGCCAGCCCGATCCATTGATGCGGTATCACCTCGTTGAGCTTCTTGCCGATGGCCAGAAGCATTTCATTTTCCATGAGGCCGGAATTTATCGATTTTATGATATAGAGGACGGTTTTAAGATCTTCTGCCGTTTCCTGCTCCCTTAACCCCAAAGCCTGAATCTGAAATGCATTGGCCATAGAGCTAAAATACGATGTCAGGAAGTTTAAAATTTCATCGGACCATCCGTCTGCTTCCTCGCTCAACATCACGGCCAGTCCTGTAAATCCATCCTGGGTCACGGGGACCACAGCTATTTGGCCGGTCTTCTCTGATATAATTCTGCTCCACTCAGAATCATCGGATGCTCTGATCAGCATGGCCATGGACGATTCCAAGGCAATACGGCCGGGGTGCTCAGAAAGCGGCATGTTCTCGCCTTCGGCAAGAAGGATTTCCTTTCCGGTTTTAGCCCGGCAGGTTATAAAGGCCCGCTGCGCCTCTTTTTCGAGACCGAGCCATACGCCTCCTGCGCTTTGCGTCGCTTCCGCAGCCCGATCGAGGGATCGATTCAACAGTGTCTGCTCATCAAGATAGGTAAAAGAGATGTGATTCAGCTCTCTTAATGCCTCGCTTTCAACCAAGCGTCTTCCCAGAGCGGTACTGGTTTGGATCATGCTCTGGTGCATGGCCTTGAAAGTATTTTCTATCTCTTCAAGCTCATCTCCGGCTGTTGGCCCGATCTCAAATTGATCCGCCATTTCTCTTGTCATGGTTTTAGCAACCTTGTCCACACCTTCGAAAATCTGGCGAACGATAATGTATCCGAAAAGAGAAAATACCAAAATTGCAAGTATGAAATAATACGATTCCTTGCTCTCGAGAATTTCGTAACGGAGGCTGATTAGAAAAAAACCGATCAGAGGCGTCAGTAGAAAAAGGCCGAAAGATATCTTAAGCCGGTATAGAATGCTGTTGGCCTTTATAGAAAAGAATTTAGAAAGTTTTTGGGTATCCATTTATTTCCCCGCAGGTCAGTTTTGTGATTTGTGGTGGGCTGGATACTTAAACCCTCTGCGTCCGATCGCAATCCGAGTGAGCAAGGGTGCCGAACAACCTATCGTTTTATGGAAACGGTGTCAATCCAATTCAATTTTCCATAGTCAAGCCATATGAACGATTTAAAAGGAAAAAATTGATTGTTCCACCTTAAAAGCTTTACGGTTAGGGCATGCAGCAAACCCGAACAACTAATATGTGGGAATCAGTTCAGGTTGGATTCCAATCCGGGATCCCGGCAATCCGGACTGTCAAACAGTCTGGATTGCATATGAGCAAAATCCGGATATGTTTTTGAGGGTTTCTTTTTGGGGGCGGACTTAACGGTCAGCAGCCGCACCCTGTCGCCGAAGAATCGATTCAAGATGGTATTTAGATGATGTCGTAATACGCCGCAAGAAAAATGTTTTGATGCGATACCAAAATTATGACTAACCATTTTCTCTTTCCGATCCGGCGAGCACAAAATCTCGGAGACAGTTTGAATCGTTCTCTTGGACAGGAATCCGTCCATTACGGCCAACTCAAACCCCTGAGGTTCTATGTCTCTGACAAATGTCGCATATCGATTGACCAGTATCGGCTTTTTGAAATATATGGCTTCGAGAAAAGCATTCCCGAAACCTTCATACAAGCTCGGATAAGTAATAAAATCTGCAAATGGGTATACATCCCACAATGCGATGTCTTTCTGACGATCTTCAGTTTCCCTGCTTGATTTTCCATTGCCGGTTTTTATGATTCTAAGATCTACATCATGCTCACACGCATACTCTTCAAGCCATTCAGCGTATTCATATCCCTCATCACCCGCCTCATGGGAAACGACCAGTTTGCATCGCAGACCTTTCAGCGATTGTACCAATTCAATGGCCCATTCAATGCCTTTGCGTTTGATAATCCGGGTGGGTTGCAATACCACCAGATCATCGGTTGCCAGTCCGATGGACTTTCTGAAAGCCTTGAGCCCGTTTGAATCCAAGGAAGGCGGATTTTCAAAATCCAATACATTGGGAATAACAACAGAAGATATTCCGGTTCGGTGGGCGAGCTGCTGCTGCGCTTCTGAATTGATCACCACGTGAGCGATATTCGGCAAATGCGGGGGGAAGGCCATGCTGATATAATCATTCACGGCGTTTACCGAGAAGCGGACCCGTTCCCAGTAAAAATCATGGTGATGGGCAATGGTGGGAATCTGCGTCTCTGCAATGGTCTCGGTAAGGGCCAGCCCCAGGGAAACATGCATGGGAATGGCCAGCGCATTCTCCGCAATTAAGAGATCGATTTTAAATTGGTGGATAAACTCATAGAGTTTGGTTTTTAGAAACAATCTCAGATCGTGAATTTCCTGAGTTGCCGAGGCGGTTCTTCCTGTTTTGCCGAAAATCCGTTCATTGATCAGACGGTTTCGTTCTACCTGAAAAAACGCCTCCGGAACGAGAAACCGGTTGTCCCCTTCACCGTCAAGCTTGCCTGCAAACCAGAAACATTGGTGTCCGTTCTGCTCCAGAACATCCGCCCACTTACTCGATTCTAATGTTACGCCGTCAGTACCTGCAAACCTCGTCGATACAAATCCGATCCTTATCCGCTTCTTCCGCATATCTCCACTTCCGTCCCGCCTCCGGTTGCAGCCCCTTTATTACAACATATTGACACTTGTCAATAAAAAACATCAATATATAGCGCTATTATCGCATATTAATTCGATGTCAATTCATTTAGCTTGACATTTTCCACCCCTCAAAGCATGTATAAACGAATCGAGTCTAAACTCGAATCGATGTTCACCGTTCTCTGTTCTCCGTTAACCGTATCCTTGGAATTCGATATCTTCACCTGGAACAAACCGAGACACTAGAAGGGTGTGCGTCATTCATATAACTGATATTACTTCAACGGGAGTCCATTCAATCAAAAGGAGGTATAGTGTGAGAAAAAGGGGGTTTAAGAGTTTATTGTTGGTTCTTTTGCTGGGAGCAGGGTTTCTCACTTTATCCATTGCGGGAAGCGCACGCGCTCAGGATTACACCGTCAAAGATCTCAATGAACAGCTCGTATTGGGAACCGTATGGTATCAAAGATCTGCGGAAGCCCGGGCTCTCTCTTACCAGGCTTTTAACATGGCCAAACTGATTTTCGATCTGGATATTCAAAAAGGTGCTTCCGACAAGAAAAGAGCGGTTGCCGTGGACATCGATGAAACGGTTTTGGATAACAGTCCATATGAAGCCGGAATTGTCGATAACGACTTCGGCTATCCTACAGGCTGGGGGGAATGGTGCGATGCCGGTATAGCAAAGGCCCTTCCCGGAGCCGTCGATTTTCTGAATTATGTGGTCAGCAAAGGCGGAGACGTATTTTATATTTCAAACCGGAAGGTACAACACAAAGATGGCACCATTAATAACCTGAAAGCCCTGGGCTTTCCTCAGGTCACAGACGATCATGTTCTCCTGCGGGAAAAAACCTCCGATAAGGAGCCGAGGCGGGAGATGGTTCGAAAAGAACACCGGATCGTCCTGTTGATGGGGGATAATCTAAACGACTTTGATAATCTCTTCATGAAAAAGGGTTTGGACGACCGCGCAGCCGCCGTTGATCAGGTAAAGGATCAGTTCGGCTCGACATTCATTGTTCTTCCGAATCCCATGTACGGAGACTGGGAAGGCGGCGTCTATAGCGGCAACTGGAAACTGAGTCCGGCGGAAAAGAACAAGGCCCGAAAGGCAGCCTTAATCAAATGGAACAAGCCGTAGCGCTCCCTTCTCCACCCATTAGAAAACTATTTCGATCTAGATCAACCTGAAATCGGGTTTCTGAAAAGAAACCCGATTTCAGGCTTCTCCAGTGGTGTACGCGTTCCTGTAAAACGAATCGATTCTGACTTCCGGGAGATAATGGTTAAATGAGAATTGACAGAGTCGTCTTGATCGTGCTGGACAGCGTCGGTATCGGATCCTTGCCGGATGCGGATCGTTTTAACGACCGCGGCGCGAACACGCTGTCCCACATTTATCGGGAAAGAGGGCGACTCGACCTCCCGAATCTCTGCGCGCTGGGTCTCGGTAAAATTTCAGATATCGGATGCAAACCGAAACCGATTATCGGCTGTTACGGGAAGATGGCCGAGCAATCTCCCGACAAAGATACAACCACCGGGCACTGGGAAATTGCCGGCATCGTACTCGACACTTCATTCCCGACTTATCCCAAAGGATTTCCACAGGAAATTATTCACGAATTTGAAAGAAAAATCGGTACCCGGACACTGGGAAACTATACGGCATCGGGAACCGAAATTATAAAAGAACTGGGGGAAACTCACATCAATACCGGCTATCCCATTGTGTACACATCTGCCGATTCCGTATTTCAGATCGCCGCCCATGTGGATGCGCTGCCTCTGGATAAACTCTATGAATACTGCACTATTGCAAGAAACATACTGACGGGTGGACATGCCGTGGGGAGAGTTATCGCAAGGCCTTTTGCGGGAACTGCAGGAAATTTTCAAAGAGACAACGGCGCCCGCAAAGATTATTCACTTGCGCCGCCGGAACAAACGCTGCTCGACCTGCTCAAGAAAAACGGCCTGTCTGTCGTCGGGGTCGGAAAGATCGGGGATATTTTCGGTCACAGAGGACTGACAGCAGAAATTCACACCCACAGCAACAGAGACGGAATCGACAAAACCATTGAAGCCTTGAATGCTTACAAAGACAAAAAAGGATTGTTATTCGTCAATCTGGTGGATTTTGATATGGTTTACGGACATCGGCAGAATGTGGAAGGTTATGCACAGGCCCTTGAATATTTTGACCGTCGATTGCCTGAAATCAAAAAAATTCTAAAGGATGAGGATGTATTGGTCATTACGGCTGACCATGGATGTGACCCGACGCACCGCCTCCATACGGACCACACCCGTGAATATGTGCCATTGTTGTTATATGGGAAAAACGTAAAAAAGAATATCGATCTTGGAATTCGAGAAACCTTTGCGGATTGCGGTCAAACCGTAGCCGATCTCCTGAATGCGGGAAGTTTAAAAAATGGGAAAAGCTTTAAAGGAGAGATCATTGATGAACAAGAAGGTCAAGGAAGCGGTTGAAACAATTAAAAAACGGGTAAAACCAGATGCCAAGATCGGAATAATACTCGGGAGCGGGCTCGGCTCATTGATTGAAGAGTTCAACGATCCGGTTCATGTCCCGTTCCGGGAAATACCTCACTTTCCCATATCCTCTGTAGCCGGTCACAAGGGAGAGGCGGTGGTCGGGAGTCTGGCCGGCGTTAGTCTGCTGGCCTATTCCGGAAGGGTTCATTATTATGAAGGTTACACCATGCAGGAGGTCGTCTTTCCCATCAAAGTCATGGCCGGCCTCGGCATAGAAACCCTGATCATTACCAACGCCGCCGGTGCCGTAAATGAGGCATTCTCACCCGGAAATATTATTGCCATCAATGATCATATCAGCCTGATGGGAGACAATCCGTTGAGAGGAACCGCCGACTTCGTGGATATGACGGAAGCCTACAGTCGAGATCTAAGATCGCTGGCGCATGAAGTCGCTGCGGCGGAAGGGATTAAACTTCAGGAAGGCGTTTATCTGGTTTTAAACGGACCGTCTTATGAAACTCCGGCTGAAATACGATTGGCGAAAAACCTGGGAGCCGATATGGTGGGGATGTCTACCATTCCGGAAACGATTATGGCGAACAGCCTCGGAATCAAAGTGATGGGTCTGTCCATGATCACCAACATGGCTGCCGGGATCACGGGTGAACCGTTAACCCATGAAGAGGTTATCGAAACATCAAAAAAAGGGGCGGAAGCTTTCAAAGCATTAGTCAGAGGCATCGTTCAACGACTGGGATGAAATCCTTGGGACTGGGTGTTAGCCAGTCAGCCAGTTGGCCAGTATATCAGTTGACTGCCTACAGAACTGGACAACTGGGCAACTGGCTAACTGGCTAACTGGGCAACTGGCTAACTGGCTAACTGGCCAACTGGCCCACTGGCCAACTTATGATGAACACCTACGAAATCATAAAGAAGAAACGGGACGGGTTCCAACTCACCACGGATGAAATCGAATTTCTGATTCATGGCCTCATGACCGGAGAGATTTCTGATTATCAGATATCCGCATTCCTAATGGCCGTGTATTTCCAGGGAATGAGCCCAAGAGAGTGCGTCGATCTCACGATGTCGATGGCTGCTTCAGGCGATATCGTGGATTTATCCGATATTAAAGGCTTCAAAGTAGACAAGCACTCCACCGGTGGTGTGGGAGATACCACCACACTGGTGCTGGCACCGCTCGTTGCGGCTTGCGGGGGCATCGTGCCCAAAATGAGCGGAAGGGAACTTGGCCATACCGGAGGTACGATTGACAAGCTGGAGTCCATTCCCGGTATGCAGGTCGAGCTTTCGAAAGAAAAATTTGTTGAAATCGTAAATCGCAATCATGTGTGCATTATTGCCCAAACGGCTCGACTGGCCCCGGCGGATAAAAGAATCTACGCCTTGAGAAATGTGACGGCCACGGTCGATTCCATTCCGCTGATCGCATCTTCCATTATGAGTAAGAAATTGGCAGCAGGAGCAGACGGCATCGTCCTGGATGTGAAAACCGGAACCGGGGCATTCATGCCGCGATATGAAGATTCCCTCGAGCTTGCAAAAACCATGGTTGAAATCGGAGAAGGAGCAGGCAAGCGGATGGTGGCTGTCATCACCAGCATGGAACAACCGTTAGGATATGCCGTGGGCAATGCCGTCGAGGTCAAAGAAGCCATCGATACACTGAACGGGATCGGCCCTGAGGATCTACAGGAATTGGTCATGGAATTGGGAAGCAATATGCTTCTGATATCCGGAGTAGCAGCCACAAGGAAGAAGGCATTCGATCTGCTGCAAGCAGGCATCCGGTCAAGGAAGGGAATCGCAAAATTTAAAAGATTGATCGCGCTCCAGGGCGGGGATGATAGGGCCGTCGATGATATCAAACGATTGCCGCAGCCCAGGATGGAGATGGAAATTGAATCCCGTGTTTCAGGCTATGTGGAATCCATTGATGCATTGGAAGTGGGGTTGGCATCAAAGGCACTGGGGGCGGGGCGGCATACAAAAGATGATCCTGTTGATCCGTCTGTCGGGATTATTCTTAAAAAGAAAGTGGGAGATCGAGTAGAAAAAGGCGAACCGCTTGCGGTATTCCATACAGACGGCGACCGGAAAAAAACTGAGCCGGCTAAAGAGAAATTCCTCAACGCATATACTATTGGAGAAAAGCAGGTTCAGCCGCCCCGGCTTTTTTATGCACGGGTGACCAAGGGAGGGGTCGAGGAGCTTTGAGCTTCCGCTTAAGCGGAGATACTGGATACTGGATATATAACTGAAATTATGTTGGAAAGATGGAATGATGGAATAGTGGAATATTGGGAACAAATGCGGAAGAAGTATCCGTTTTTAAAACCCATCATTCCAACATTCCTGTATTCCATCATTCCTATTCTAAGCAAAGCGAACCCTGTTCAGAACATTTATTCATGAGCATTAGAGAACTTAAATTTCATCAAGCCATTAACCGATTTCCGGATGCGGCAAGATGCCGGTTGGGATCGATTCCAGACAACGGCGGAAAGCTCTCCGGGGCAGATACCATGGCGCTTCTTGATATCATGGATTTGAAGATTGAAGAACTCATGATCGACTTGCTGCCCGTCGCCGGCATATGGGCAGTCGCCCCCATATCGGAGTTTCACGTGGGCGCTGTGGCCAGATCACTCGATTCAGAGCTTTATCTGGGAGCGAATTTCGAGATAAAGGGGCTTCCCCTGAATCAAACCATTCATGCGGAGCAGGCTGCCGTCATGAATGCCTGGCATCAGGGCGCAAAAAAGATTCTCTCCATTGCGGTATCGGCGGCAACCTGCGGGTATTGCCGTCAATTTCTGTACGAGTTGGATCAAAATCAGGAACTGGCCGTCATCACACCTGCCGGGGAAAGTAAAAAACACCATGCTGAAAAATTATCCCATCTGCTTCCGAAAGCCTTTGGTCCCCTGGATCTAAAGATGAAATCCGGCCTCATGTCGTCTCCTGAAAAACCGGTAAAACTCGAGCTTAAAACGCCTTCTGATGATCCATTGATATTGGCGGCTTTGAAAGCTGCCGAAAGAAGCTATGCGCCCTATACGGAGAATTACGCCGGTTGTGCGATTCTGACAGCCGATAAGAACATCTACGCTGGACGCTATGCTGAAAACGCAGCATTTAATCCGGGGATTTCTCCGCTTCAAACGGTTATCGCGTGTATGAATATGGATTGGACCTCTGATCAATTAAAAATCGATCGTGCAGCTCTGGTTGAGCACCCATCAAAATGCGTGCAGAAAGGTGCCGCGGAGCTGGTATTAGCATCGTTTGCGCCCGGTGTACCGCTGGCATACCATGAAGCGGCGATAATCGAATGACATTAGGTGTTTATTCTTTTGGACGCAGATGATGATGAATATTTTTTATCTGTGCATATCTGCGTAGATCTGCGTCCTATTTAACTTGATATTGAAAGGAGGCAACATGAAAACACTGACTGCAACCGAGATGGCAAAATACATGGACCACACGGTGCTAAAGCCGGAAGCAGATGAAGCCGCTTTTGATAAACTCTGTGAAGAAGCAAGGGAATATCAATTTAAAGCGGTCTGTGTAAATTCAAGCCGCGTTTGGTATGTGGCTAAAAAACTCCATGGAACAGGAGTTGAAATTTGTTCTGTTGTGGGATTTCCACTGGGTGCAATGGACAGCCGCGCTAAAGCATTCGAAGCTCAAGTGGCCGTTGAAAATGGAGCGACCGAGCTGGATATGGTCATGAATATCGGCGCCCTGAAGTCCAGCGATATCAAAACCGTAGAAAAAGATATTCGGGCGGTTCGAAATGCAGTTCCAGGACCGGCAATATTAAAGGTCATTATAGAAACCTGCCTGCTTTCTGATGAAGAAAAAGTTCTGGCGTGCAGATTATCTAAAAACGCGGAAGCCGATTTTGTTAAAACCAGTACCGGATTCTCCCCAGGCGGTGCGGTTGTGGAAGATATTGCGCTGATGAGAAAAACCGTGGGGTTGGATATGGGAGTCAAGGCCAGTGGCGGTATCAAGAATTGGAATGATGCAATCTCAATGATTGAAGCCGGGGCGAATCGACTGGGGGTCAGCTCCGGGGTCGCGATTATCCAGGGCGCACCAAATTGAAGCAGTTTTTTGGAATAGTGGAAAACTGGAATGTTGGAAAGATGGGTTTTTATTTGGACTTTTGAACTGTTTCTGGATACCAGCCAGTATGCCAATATTCCATCATTCCACTATTCCAAGCCATTCATAGTAAATTTCGCAATAGGAGAAACTAAAAGATGCGCCATACTTATCAAGTTTATTTCGGCGGGGATTTGTTCAACCACAAAGATCTTATCGGAAATGCGCTTCTATCATCTTATATTGAAAAATGTTCAAACGGTAAATACAAATGCTACCTCCCGCAAAGCCTCGACCAGTCCCATGCCACGGCAATGGATATTCGAAACCAGGATTTGATTAAGATTATTGAATGTGATCTCGCATTATTCAATTTCGACGGAGCCGAGTTGGATTCCGGGACGGTGGTTGAATTTATTTTTGCTAAATTTCTGGATATCCCGTCGGTTGTTCTCCGGTCCGATTTTCGATCTTCCGGAGAGAAGGATCTCGGGGGAGAAGACTGGAACCTCATGTGTTCGTTTTATCCGAGAACAGAAGTCGTCCAGTTCAGTGCCATCGCCTATTACCAGAAGGCGATGAATGAAAGCAGCTCTTTAAGCGAAGCCGAAAATCGACTGTACGCTAAAATCGCCAAAGAGATTATTGACGGTTTCGATACGGTCAAAGCGCGCTCTCCTTTGCTGGCAGATAATAAAGAACAGATGGAAACATTATATCAATGGGCCTTGAGGTTTCCGGGAAGCGGACTGGAAAGGTTCTGTGACAACCGGGAAAAATTGCATAAAATCGTTCGGCAAAAAAGAGAGAAAGGATTGATCTAAGCAGATTTAAAAAGGAAAGGAAAAGGCCCGGGGTATCAAAAGCGAGTTCGGTGGCAGATTTAAGGTGGGATAAAAATGCCCGGGCCTTTTGTTGGCTAATTTTGAGTCGTATAGTATACCTTGACGCTGGGCTTGTCATCATGGTAAAAATACCCACTAATTGCCTATTGTTTATAGGCGGTTTGTAGTAATATTTCTTAAGTATTTTCAGTTTTTCATTTTAGCCGGCTGATGGAAAGATGGATATGTTTTGCATAACCGGCTATTAAAACGATGTTTATTGGAATTTTATGCCCATGAACAAACCGAATCGAAAAGATATAATTCGAAAAGAGGCGCCACTGGTAAAAGATATATCGGTTTTGCGCCGGAAAGCCGTCGAGCTTGAGAAGGAAAAGCGCCTTAAGGCTGCTATCAAGGAAGAAAAGGACAGGATAGAAGTTACCCTTGAAGAGAAGGCCAAAGAACTGAACTGCATGTTTGGCCTTTCCGACCTCTTTGAGCAGCACGGAAATAATATTGAGCAGGTATTGCAAAGTGTACCCGCTTTACTGAAGGCTTCCTGGAAATACCCGGAAATCACCTGCACCCGGGTCAGCTTCGATGAAAAGGAATACAAATCGCCCGGCTTCCGGAGATCTCGATGGAAACAATCTTCCGATATCAATGTCGCCGGGAAAAAAGTCGGTGAAATGGAAGTCTATTACCTGAAAAAGATGCCTAATCTGGATGAAGGACCATTTCTGAAAGAAGAGCGTTTACTCATAGAAGAGATGGCCCGAAGAACCGGTAAAGCCGCTGAGCGGATTCAAACACAGAAGCAGCTCGAGGTCGAGCAGGACTCATTGAGAAATATGAACATCGCTTTGCGGGAAGTTCTGGTAAAAGTACAGGATGAAAAGAGGGACATCGGGGAAGCAATCCAGGCGAATGTGGACAAGATCATCATGCCGATTCTTCACGCCCTGGAATCAGAAGTGGCGCCTGAAAGAAGAAAATATGTCTCTTTAATCAAACAGAACCTTGAAGAGATAATTTCCCCGTTTACAAGCAAACTCTCCAAAGAATTCATGAGCCTGACACCGGCCGAAGTTCAAATATGCAATATGATTAAAAACGGTCTCACAACAAAAGAAATCGCACAGCTCCGTCATATATCCATAGCCACGGTCAGCAGACACCGCGAGCACATCAGGAAAAAACTCCATATCGCCAATAAGAACATCAATTTGCCAACCTACCTGAACACCTTCATGGCCGAAGACTCCCAACCCTATGCCCGGGTTGCGTATTATATTTAATTGGGGTATTGCACAAGCCATCTGAAAAGCGCCGGAATCATACCTCTTCGCTGATATCTGCTTTATTACCAGTTTCAATTTGAGTGGGAGCGCCTTGCGATTCAACTGCGTTCGTTTGTTCTTCGTTGTATTTTTTCGCAAGGGCTTGTGCTTCCGCTGAAATCTCCACCCGATCTGTACCATTGGTCATAATCTTATCCTCCGCAGGATGCGTTTGTTCGGCAGCCGTTGCTTTCACAGTATTTTCGCTTTCAAGGGTTTTTGATGGTGAAAGCTGATAGACACTTTGTATTTCGGACGTCCCCGTTTGGATCGACTGAATGGCCATGGGATTTCCTCCTTTTTGCAGTACTGAGGTATCATTTGTTTTTCCCGTTTTATCGTATACCAGATCGAGCTTTTCCGCTTCAGAAGTCACGGTTACATTTTTCAAGTCTACTTTCTTCACACCCACATGGGAATCAAACAGTTTTGGGAAATCAGATTCTTTCCCCTTTTCCAGGGTTGCAACATTCTTATTATCTACATAAAATGCGCTCTTTTTCTGCCCTGCTTTACTGTCCAGTTTCTTACCATCCGTATGGACATGTGTGCCCTTCACGTCTTCAGATCTCCTGAATTGCCCGAGATGATTTTGTCGGATGGAATCTGTCTGTGAAATTTTCATTGGACTTAATCCTTTGTTAAAATACTAAATCGGTCAATCAAACCGACAGGATCGCCCTCAATAGAAATCGATGATCCGCATAAAAAAAACCTGTCCCCGAAAGGTGGAGACAGGTTTTAAATTGAGTAAGCCTGGCAGCCCCGCTATCTTACCCTGACTGACAGGGGTTTAGACCGGAGGCTTTGCGTCCCAACCTTTCGGAAGGTTTGCCCTTTGGCAATGTATCCAATTATAATTATCTATTGT
>DUZK01000042.1 GCA_013349495.1 Deltaproteobacteria bacterium | reverse complement strand
ATCCTGGCCATGGTGGGAGGCAAGGATTTCTATGACAGTCCGTTTAACCGATCCACCCAAGCGCTTAGACAGCCCGGATCGGCTTTTAAACCGGTTCTCTATGCCTATGCCATCGAACAGGGGTTTCCCCAAAATCATTTAATTCTGGACGCGCCCATTGTTTTCAGAGGCGCCAACGCAGGAGAGGACTGGCGTCCGGAGAATTTTTCAAAAACCTATAAGGGGGAAATTACTTTCAGGCGCGCCCTGGCCACGTCGGAAAACATACCGGCCGTTCGACTCATCGAGAAACTGGGCCCCAGCCCTGTTGCGCAATTTGCTCACAGGCTTGGAATTACAGCACGATTGGAACCCAATTTGACCCTGGCTTTGGGATCCTCTGGCATTCAGCTGATGGAACTCACCGCATGCTATGCGGTGTTTGCCAACCAAGGCAATTACAGCGAACCCTTCGCAGTACTGGAGGTGTCGGATCGTACCGGCCGGGTGATCTGGCGCAGAGAACCGAAAAAGAAAGCGGTTATGTCCAGGGCAGGGGCTGCTATCATGACCAATATGCTGGAAGGTGTCGTCCGTGAGGGGACGGGGCGGAAAGCCCGGGAGTTAAAACGACCGATTGCCGGAAAAACCGGCACCACAAATGATTTCAGGGACGCCCTTTTTATCGGTTTTTCTCCGTCCATTGCCGCCGGGGTCTGGATGGGGCAGGATTCTTATGTAACATTGGGAAATGGTGAAGAAGGCGCACGGGCCGCACTGCCGGCCTGGATCGAATTTATGAGAGAGGCGCTCACAGAAACACCGCTGCAATATTTTGATATTCCTGATGATGTGGTCCAGGTTCGTATCAACCCCACAAACGGGTTGCCGGCAGGCGATGGTGATTCGGATGGGGTTGTCGCGCTGTTCAAGAAGGGAACAGAACCCACGCGGTAAATCCCTTAGCCCCTATAGAAAGGGTTCTTTGTATTTTTGGCAAGAGAAATTGAATAACGAATATCGAATCATTAATGTTGAATGTCGAAGTGAGGAATTCTATACTTCGATATTCTAAATTCCTTGTTCAATATTGGATATTCTTATTCCTCAGCACCTCAACTGAGACTACAATGAAGATTTTAAACATAACCAGTTTGGTTCCCCGATAAATTCAGGCTTGAGTTTTATTACCCATGGAATAATGATATAAGGTAAAAATGATTCGAAAAGCCGCCGTACAGGATATCAAGACCGTGCATGAACTCCTTCATGAATACGGAAAAAGAGAAGAGTTGCTCGCGCGTCCGCTCAGTGAATTATATGACCATGTCAGGGATTTCTCCTTATTTGTCGGAGATAATCAAAAGGCAATTCTCGGCTGTTGTGCATTGCAGTTCTGCTGGGAGGATCTTGCGGAAATTCGATCATTGGCGGTACATCCGGATCACCTCGGAAAAAAAATCGGTACAGCCTTAACCAGTGCCGCACTTTCCGAAGCCAGGGAATTCAATATCAAAAAAGTATTTACGCTCACCTATAAACCTGCGTTTTTTAAAAACTTCGGCTTCATCGAGATTAATCGATCCGAGCTTCCTCTGAAGATTTGGAGCGATTGCATCATCTGTGTAAAGTTTCCGGATTGTGACGAAATCGCCATGATGAAGGAAATGGAATCCTAACCCGGATAAACCGCAAATTCCAAATCGCAAATTCCAAATAACAAACGGTTCGACAAGCTCACCACCCTGAGCCAAGTCGAAGGGCAAATTACAATGACCGAAATTCAAAATCCAAAACGAGAATATGATCTTGAAGAAAGAACATACCAAAGACGAATGATTTAGAGAATGCCGATGAAGCCAAAAGTTTGATCCAAGGGGCAAATGAACTGAAAAAGATTTTTTCATCGATTCTTGAAAAATCAAAATGATCCAAATTCGAAATTTATACCTGTTTTGGTCATTGAATATTGTAATTTGAGGTTTATTTGTAATTTGATGCTTGGTATTTGAGATTTTAGCAGTTGGTGCTTGAGTAAGGTTTATGCATAAAATGCAAAGGAATGAAAAAAAGACTTTAAGTAACTACTACTATGAATAAATCAGACTGATGGGGAGCGGGGGATATTTTGTTACTCCCGGTTTGGGAATGATATGTTCGCTGCCCACCGTCAACCAGTTCAGATCCGGTTTGATTTCCCTGAGTTTGCCGTCATCAGGCAATCTGGCGGGATTGGTGTAAGCATAGGTGACTTGAAAAATGCAAACAAAGGATTTTCGCTGCCTGTCAACCACATAGTTATGGATGAGCGAGCGGGGAGATATTTTGTTTGCTTCTGCAATGCCTTCCATTAACTTTTCAGAAAATCTTACAAGAACGGCTTTGGACACCCCCCTCTCCGAAATGCGTATCAATGATCTCGACTCACTGCTGGCGGCGTATACGGTGGTAATGCAGGGCACCCGTTTCAAATACTGCGCAGCTACAATGGCAGCCGTCCGCCTGCCTCCGACCGTTGTCGGGACGCCATAGTATTCAAAAAACTTTTTCTGGGCATCTTCAGCATACTTGTCTCCTTTTTCATAAATATCTTTCGAGATATATCGCAGGCTCTGGGCCAAATCCTCGGCGGCATCCGAGATGGGCCAGTCGATCCGCACGTGGAAATGGGAAAGCATGTACCGGTCTTTGCTTCGTGTTGTAGGGTCCCTTTGAATCAACAGCGCGTAATCCACGTGCAGCAGGCTCTTCAGCAAACTGAAAAAATGGGCCGATTCCAGGTATTTCTGGTTCCGTTCGAATTTGTCGGACAGCGCCAAAGATTCAGTCGTCAATAGATTGGTTTTTGTCGTCTTATTGACATCCAGGAATCGGATGTACTTTTTATGCGCTGCCGTAATGGTTTCCTCCACAAAGAGTACGAGGAAACTGTCGTGCTGGTCATATTCCCGGACGGGTAGTCTCGCTCTGGGTTTTAACTCGCGTTTTTCAACAAAGGGGTATTCCTGACCGGCATTATGAAAATTGCTGTAGGAATCGATCAACCCGTATTGAAGCATGTGTTGGTCGAGTTCATCTCGTAGTAATTCATAGAACGAACGTCTCAATCGGCTGGTCTGACTCAGTTCTTCACGTACCCTCCAGAAGGCCACAATCATCTCCTGTTTGAAAATGGTAATTGTTAGTAGGTGATAAGTATATGCTTAAATATCATTATCTTGCAGTGCAGTCAATTGGTATCTTTCTTGCAGACTTTCGAATAAGCGTCATCTCCTTAAAAATATCAACTGTGTATTTTGTGAAAAGAGATTGAATTTCGAATGTCGAATATTGTGGGATAGTAAAAGGCAGAGTGCTGTGGCTTAGTACTCTGATTCGTAAATTCGATGACGTTTTTTACCAAAACCACTATTCTGAATATGTTGAAGTCCAAAATTCTAAATTTGAAGTGCCTAAAGTGAGCTAAAGTTGAGGAATGCGCTTTCAGCGCGGTCAATTTTAATAATGGACAATAATGCGTTATTAAAAAAGCTTGAAAGCCGAATACGATAAATACAGTGAATTACTATCGATATTTACCTCCATTGGGGAAAGCATATAAATTGATAGAATACATTAATTTTAGGCACTTTAGATCACTTTAGGCACTTTAAACTCTTGCATAGTATGAATAAACGCATTGTTATGCGTAACCGTATTTTAGAATACGTGTACTCAGTAAGATTCAGGGGTACGCCTTCGGTCAATCGGTTTTCTTCTTTTGTCGAATCTTACGATCAATCTCTTTTCTCTTGGACCATCTTTCCCAGAAAGTCATCTGCCCGGAATCATAAGCGCGGTCGATCATTTCATGCCGGACCTTGTGGCCTTCCGGACCCGAGACGGCCGTCCTCAGACAGGGCGTCTTATGGGGGCAGGGCAGACACGTTTCAGGCGTATTTCTGAGGCCGTCCGTTTCTTTGGGGAATACGGCCTCCAGATCGCCAAAACAATCCGGACATTTTTTTTCTGTTTTTATCATTGTGTTAATGGATGATTCGAAGACGTGTACTTTTCCAGTTCCATTTTCATGTGGCTCAATCTTCCTTCATCCGCAAAACTGAAATAGCCGTCTCCACCGATGATCAAATGCTCATGCACCTGAATCCCCATTACCTTGCAGGCAAATACCAGCTGTCGGGTAATGGAGATATCTTCATGAGAAGGTTTGGTGTCTCCTGAAGGATGGTTGTGGGCGAATATGACGGATGCGGCATGATGTTCCAGCGCCGTCCGCACCACCTCTCTGGGATAGACGGAGCTTGCGGTCAGTGTTCCTTCAGATAGGGTTTGCGTTGCCAGAACCCTGTTCTTGGCATCCAAAAGAATCATAACAAATGACTCTCGATTTCGGTCCCGGATATAAGAATTGAGATAATTAATCAAATCCCTTGAGTTGTGAATCGTCTCCTTCCCCAGCAGTTTCTTTTCGAGATATCGTTGAGCAACCGCTTTTATCAGTTTGATGCCGAACACATTTTGGGGTCCGATGCCTTCTACCCGGCACAGCTCCTCCTTTGATGCTTCAAATACTCCCTGAAGGGATTTGAAACGGGTGAGGGCGGCTTTTGCGGCGGGCTTACAGTCCTTCCGGGGTGTACCGAGAGTGAGAAGAAGTTCGATCACTTCGTAATCGTGAAAACCGGCCAGCCCTGAGGAGAGGAATTTCTCCCGGAGCCGCTTTCGGTGTCCCTCACGCTGGTGTGAGGATGCTTTGCTCATCCGGAAATCCCGTATCCGTTAATGGTCCATTTCGTCCCGCTCATTTTTTAGATCTCTCGTCATTAATCGTTGAAGCGCCTTGCTCGGTGAAAGTCCTTCATAAAGAATATGGTAAATTTCTTTACATATGGGCATATCAACCCCGAGGTCGCAGGACAGGTTGTATACGGATTCGGCTGTTTTGACACCCTCCGCCACCATCCGCATCTTTGACAAGATAGCTTCTATGGATTCACCTTTACCGATGAGTGTGCCCACCGTATAGTTTCGGCTCAAGTCTCCGGTACACGTTAGAATGAGGTCACCGATTCCGGCCAGTCCTGAAAAGGTCAAGGGGTTTGCCCCGAGTTTTATGCCGAGGCGGCTGATTTCCGCAATCCCTCTGGTAATCAGGGCGGCCCGGGCATTCAAACCGAGACCTAAACCGTCGATTATTCCGGCGGCAATGGCAATCACATTTTTAACCGCTCCGCCCATTTCGACTCCCACAACATCATCCGAGGTATATACCCGAAACGACGGCGTTGCGAACACATGCTGCACAAACCCGGCGGTTTCGAAATTTTTAGATGCCACCGTCACCGCAGTAGGTATTTTTTGGGCCACCTCCTTGGCGAAGCTGGGCCCGGACAGCACGGCCAGGCGATCCTCAGTAACGCTTTGAAGGGTCTCCGATAATACGCCCGTCATGGTTAATCGAGTTTGGTTCTCTATCCCTTTTGAGGCGGAAACGAGAATCGTCTTTTTTGATAAAGCATCTGCAAATCTCTGAGAAACGACGCGTACGTAATGAGACGGGACGACAACGACGACCAGGTCCCGGTCGGATACCGCACCCTGAATGTCGTTTGTTACACTGATATGATCGGAAAGCGTATGCCCCTTGAGATAGAGTGGGTTTTCCCTTTTGGTCCGGATGGCTTCCACCACCTCGGTTTCGTATGCCCACAGATTTACCTCGAATCCTTTTGTTCCGAGAAGATCCGCAATGGCGGTTCCCCAGCTTCCGGCACCCACAACGCCGATACTTACATTCCCGATTTCCAAACTATCTTTCAATTGAGTCGTCCTTTTCAGCCAGACTAGCAGCCCCCACAACGTGTTCCTCGGGTTCCATGCCGATGAGCTTCACACCTTGGGTATTCCGGCTGATTACTGAAATCCCCTGAATCGGCATCCGAATAATTTTACCACCGTTGGTCATGAGCATAAGATCGTCGTCTTCGTCCACCAGCAGGATGGCCACTACATTTCCGTTTCTCTTGCTGGTCTTTATGGTGATGACCCCTTTACCGCCGCGCCTTCGAACCGGATACTCATCTATGGAAGTTCTTTTGCCGTATCCGTTTTCGGTGGCTGCAAACAGGGTCTGTCCATGACTTAAAACTTCCATGCCCACGATTCGATCCTCCGGCGCCAACTGCATGCCGCGCACCCCTCGGGTCGCCCGGCCGGTGGGTCGAACATCGGATTCATGGAACCGAATCGACTTGCCCTTGGCCGAACAGAGAAACACGTTGAAGGTGCCGTCAGTGATCCTGGCTGCGATAAGTTCGTCATCCGGCAGCAGTTCCAGGCCGATTATACCGCCGATTCTGGGTCGGCTAAAGGCCATGAGATCTGTTTTCTTTACCGTACCTTTTTTCGTGGCCATAAGAATAAAGTTGCCGGGCTCAAAGGTTGGGACGGCAAGGACGGTGGCCAGCTTCTCCCCTTTTTCAAAGTTCAGAAGATTGACGATGGCTTTTCCTCGGCTTTGACGTCCCGCTTGCGGAATATCATAGACTTTACACCAGTAAACCCGCCCCATGTTTGTAAAGAAGAGAAACGTGTGATGCGTTGACGCAACAAACAGGCGAGCCACAAAATCTTCTTCTTTGGTGCCCATGGCGGTTTTTCCCTTACCGCCGCGACGTTGGCTCTGGTATAGGGTTAGGGGAACCCTTTTAATATACCCGGCATTCGATACGGTCACCACCATATCTTCCTCTACGATCATATCCTCAAGGGTGATTTCTTTTGTCGATTCCACGATTTCGGTGCGTCTCATGTCTCCGAAATCATTTTGTATTTCCGTGACTTCCTCCTTAATGATATTCAGCACCAGGCGCTCGCTGGACAGTATTTCCTTAAACCAGGCGATATCTTTGATCACTTGCGTGTATTCGTCCATTATTTTTTCCCGCTCGAGTCCGGTGAGGCGCTGCAGCCGCATGTCCAAAATCGCCTGGGCCTGGACCGCCGAAAGATCGAAACGTTCAATCAAACGCTCCTTTGCAATGGCAGGGGTTTTCGACTCCCGAATGAGGGTGACCACCTCATCCAGGTTATCCAGTGCAGTCCTCAAACCTTCCAGCAGATGCGCCCGTTCTTCGGCCTTTCTCCAATCATACCGGGTTCTTCGGATAACGATTTCTTTGCGGTGAAGGATGAACAGCTCAAGCAGTTCCTTCAGGCCGCAAAGTTGCGGCCGGTTATTCACCACTGCCAATAAGTTGATACCGAAGCTGACCTCCATCTGGGTCATCTTATAAAGTTGATTGACGATTACTTCGGCGACCTGGTCTCTTTTCAATCCGATGGCGATCCGCATCCCGTCTCGATCCGATTCGTCTCGAACGTATTGCACCCCCTCGATTTGTCTGTTTTTAATGAGGAGCGCGATTTTCTCGATGCATCTGGCTTTGTTAACCTGGTAAGGCAGTTCGTTGATGATAATGGCCTCACGCCCCGTTCTTTTTTCTTTTTCAATGACAACCCGAGCCCGGATGCGGATGATTCCCTTTCCGTTTCTGTAGGCTTCTTGGATTCCATTAAGGCCGTATATGATGCCTGCCGTGGGGAAGTCCGGGCCCGGCACCAATTCCAGGAGATCTGCAGTGGAGATGTCGGGTTGGTCGATAATGGTTTTTATGGCGTCTATGATTTCAGAAAGGTTATGGGGGGGAATATTGGTGGCCATTCCCACTGCGATGCCGGATGATCCGTTTACCAGCAGCGAAGGAAACTTGGCCGGGAGAACAGACGGCTCGTTCAATGATTCATCGTAGTTCGGGACAAAATCGACCGTTTCTTTGTCCAGATCGGCCAACATTTCATGCGCAAGCCGCATCATCCGGATTTCCGTATATCTCATGGCAGCCGGCGGATCACCGTCTACGGACCCGAAGTTTCCCTGTCCGTCAACCAGGGGATATCGCAAAGAGAAATCCTGAGCCATCCTTACAATGGCGTCATACACTGCTGAATCGCCGTGGGGATGATATTTACCGATCACATCACCTACAATACGAGCGGATTTTTTGTAGGGTTTGTTATAGTCGTTTTTGAGATCCTGCATTGCAAATAAAATGCGGCGGTGAACCGGTTTCAAACCATCCCGGACATCCGGAAGCGCCCGTCCGATAATGACGCTCATGGCGTAATCGAGATACGATTTCTTCATTTCGCTCTCGATACTGATTTCAGGTGATCTTCCCGCTTGAGCCATCTAAATACCTTTCATTTTTTTTGTGAACGATATACGTTTCTCAAATCGCAAATCACAAATCGAAATTCGTAAATCGAAAATCATATTATCCGTTATAACTCACCCCGTTTTCGACCTGATCCTGATAACTGGACCTATATATCTCGTTCAGTGTCAAGAAAGCGGTGACCACCAGCGGGCCGTATATAATTCCCAGGATTCCGAACAGTTTGATTCCGCCGAGGATGGACAGAAATACCAGAAGCGTGTGCATCGCGACTTGCTTCCCCACCATCCTGGGCTTCAATACATATTCCACCAAGCCGGAGAGCAGCACATAGAAGACAATGAAAAATATACCCGCAGCAACCCTTCCTTTTAAAAACATCACCAAAGCCGCGGGAATAAAGACTGCACCGATCCCCACAATGGGCAAAAACGCCAACAGGCCCATGATGACTCCCCAGAGAAACGGTGAGTTGAGCCCGAACAGCATGAAAACGATACCGCCCAAGGTGCCTTGAATGAGCCCGCCGAAACCGTTCACCACCAGAATGGACCGAGCGATATCCGTGAATTTTTGTATCAGCTTTCCGTCCTGCGCGTGGGGCAGGGGGGAGAGGTTGGTGATAAATGTTTTCAATTTGTGGCCGTCGAGAAGAAGGAAGTAGATGATCAGCAGCATAAAAAAGAAATTGATCAAGAAGTTCAAAACATTGGATGCAACCGCACTGGCCTGTTTGTAAAGGAATAATCCCACAAATTTTCCGATCTCCGACACCGCATTCCGCAGCTCGTCTCCTGTAAGTTGGATGTTAAAATGTGCCAGAAAAGTATTGGCTCTTTCAAGAATCTTGCTGCTTGCAAGCAATTGGCTGACCTGGTCGCTGATCACCGCGTTTTTTCCCATGAGGTAAAGTGCATAAGCTTCCTTGGAGAGAATTCCAACAAACAAGAGGATGGGGACAAAAAGAATAAGAAAGATTACCACGCACGTGATTATAGAGGCCAGCGAGGGTTTGAATTTTCTTTTGACCAGGTTGTAAAACGGATTAAAAAGTCCCGTGACCACAGCCGCCAGAATGATAATGGAAATAAAAGGCCATATCAACCATCCGAGCAAGAATGTTGAAACAATAAACAGCCCGAGAAAAAACCACAACATAATTCCCCGGGACGAATTATTCTCCATGCCGCCTCCTGTTGATCATCTTATATAACATCTCGGAAATTATACAACCTATTGATATTATAGTTTTTAACTGACGTTCAATATCGCAGTGCAACGAATCCCATCATTCCAGCGCTCCATTATTCCAGTATTCTCCCGCCAATTGGCGGGATAAGCGAAGCGAACTAAGTTCGATGATTAAATGCTCCGGGGCAGGTTATTCAAAAAAATCCACGGTATCCCGTTTGCATCCATTGAAACAGGTATACCGTGGCGATCAACGGTTCAAAAGACGATAGACCAAAAGGTCAAGCAGCCCGCTACCTGCTGAAAAAAGCGCCGGCAACCAGCAACAACAGCGCCTCAAAGATAAAGACCGGCGTCAAACTCTCTCCGAAGCCGGCGTAAATAATGCCGCCGCCGATGATGGCCGGAACTGCGAAAAAGACCAATATACCCAACTTCCTGCTGATATCCATTCTTTTGAATCTCCTGATATCCGTTAATGGGAACCCGCCTGCCGAGTTCGGATAAAGTTTAACAATAACAGCAAATTATGTAAAGAAAAATTTTAGGTTCCCACACTTTGTTTTGACATGCTAACGGTCTAAAATCATTGCCATTCCCATGCCCCCGCCGATGCACATGGTGATGAGGCAGCTCTGATGATTCCGTCTCTGCATATGGTGAATTGCCGTGACGGTTTGTCTGGCTCCGGTACAGCCGATGGGGTGACCCAAGGAGATTCCGCTTCCCACTTGATTGGGGACATCATTTTCAATTTGCAATTCACGCATGCATCCGATGGCTTGAGCGGCAAACGCCTCATTCAACTCGATCATGTCGATGTCTGAAAAGCTCATGCCGGCGGCCTTCAACACCTTTCTGACGGCAGGTACCGGCCCGAGCCCCATATAGGCTGGATCCACGCCCGCAGCCCCGAAAGCTCTTACCTTGGCCAATGGGGACAGCCCCATTTCTTTTGCTTTATCGGCATTCATTAAAAGGACGGCCGCAGCCGCATCATTGATACCCGACGCATTGCCGGCCGTTACCGTACCGTCGTCTTTGAACGCCGCACGAAGCTTTCCCATTTTTTCCATATCCGTATCCATTGGGCGCTCATCCGTATCGAATATGACATCTCTTTTTCTCGTCTTTACCGTTACCGGAACGATCTCTTGTTGGAAGTGTCCGTTTTTCATAGCCGATCTTGCACGGGTGTGGCTGAGAACACCCAGTTCATCCTGTTCTTGTCGGCTGATGCCGTATTTGGAGACGATATTTTCCGCAGTGAGCCCCATATGATATCCATAAAAAATTTCATACAGGCCGTCAAAAACCATGAGGTCGTAAATATCTCCGGTTCCGGTGAGCTCCATGTGATGCCCCCAGCGGGCCTTTAGAAGCGCCATGGGAACCATGCTCATATTCTCCTGCCCGCCGGCGATGACAACGTCGGCGTTTTCGGTCATAATGGCTGATGCACCCAGTGCGATGGCTTTCAACCCTGAACCGCATACCATATTCACTGTTCAGGCCGGCGTCTCTTTGGGTACACCGGCATATATCATTGCCTGTCTTGCGGGATTCTGTCCCTGGCCGGCTTGAAGCACGTTTCCCATAATCACTTCGTCGACTGCGATGGGGGTGAGGCCATCGTCCCAGGTCGCATATGGTTTTTCCAGATCGATGATTCCCTGATCTTTAAGTTTGTCCGGAGCGAGTTCCGCCATCTGATCGCTCTTTACCGGTCTTAATCCTGCTTTTTTGAGCACTTCCCTGATAACCACCGCACCCAGCTGAACCACCGGCACGTATTTCAAGCCGCCTCCGAAAGCACCGATCGCTGTCCTCGTGCCACTGACGATGACCACGTCTTTCATATTTATCCCCTCCTCAAACTATTGATTGACGTCTGCGGTTAAGTTATTAAAATAGGATCATCTCCAAAAGCGTTGGAGTGATCCTGAGGGTTCAAGGATTCGAGGATTCGAGGATTCAAGTGAAATACTTAATATTTTCAATAAGTTCTAAATTCAACTCAAGCTCTTTGCCTTGTGTTTCCACAAAAACGGCAAACGCAGAGGGATATTCAAAGTAAGACGATACCGGCTCTATTCGATCATGTTTGACAGCCGATATCCTTGTTTTGAACAACGGATCCAATTTCTTGATATCCGGGTACTGAAAACCCTCGACCCCCTGACCCCTTGAATCCTGGACCCTCTTCTCCAAGTTGGAGAAGAACCTAACGTACAAAACTAACATACAAAAAGTTGACATTCAATGTGTTTGGTTCTTTTTTCATACAAATCCCATCCGAAATATCGGCTGGTTGCCGCAGCCAACAGGGATGAGTTCTATGACCGGCCCACGCAGCCCCTTTCCTTCTGGAATCAGAATACCGGCATTGTCGGAGGAAGAGATTTGGAATGCAGCGGAACATGGCTCGGTGTGACAATAAAAGGGCGGTTTGCAGCCATCACCAATTACAGGGAACCGGATCGAAAAAAGACCAATGCACCTTCCAGGGGTCTCCTTGTGAGTGAATTCCTGTCCGGCACACTCGGTCCTGACCGGTACTTATCCGGCGTCGACAAGAGCGCCCACCTGTATAATGGGTTCAACCTGCTCATCGGCGAGCGGTCTGCGCTCTATTATTACTCAAACAGAGGAGATGGAATCGTTGAACTTAATCCCGGGACCTACGGATTGAGCAATCATCTGATGAATACACCATGGCCGAAAGTTGAAAAGAGCAGAGGGCTATTTCAAAAAGCGCTGGAGGAATCGGAATCGACGACTGACGGTGACAAGCTGTTGGACATTCTTGACGACCGGATCCTCCCGCCGGATCATATGCTTCCGGATACCGGTGTGGGGATCGAGTGGGAACGGATACTCTCCCCTGTCTTTATCACCAGTGACAACTACGGGACCCGGTCGTCTTCCGTCATTTGGATGGAATATTCCGGAAAGACAACTTTTCTGGAACGGTCCTACGATCCGAAAAAGAAGGGTGAAGCCGGAAGCGAAACCCGAATTTTTACGTTTCAGATAACCCTCTAAGCCAACTGCAATACATCAAACGTATTGTCCAGCAGATCCACCACTATCAGTTTGTTTCGGGCCAGATTCCCCTTTTTCAACAGGATCTTGAGAACTTCCGAGCACTCCAGGGATGACAGAAGCGTCACCGCCTGAGGCAGACACCCCAGGGAGGCTTCAGCACCCTTAAGGGAAGGATCCACTTGCTCACCGTAGATCAGCTTGAGCCCGGGATCTTCCGGGAAGATGGTGGTGACATGACCGGATCCGCCGGCCACTGCAGCGGAGACCATCGGAATATTGAGCGATTTGGTCAATTTCTCCAAAATTGTCCGGGTGTGCAGGCTGTCCAGGCAGTCAACGGCCACATCCGAACCTTCGATCATATCGGCTCCGTTGTCTTTTGTGAGAAATGTCCCGAAATGCCGAACCGCGATGGACGAATTGATTTCGCGCACCCTCTGGAGAGCCGCTTCCGCTTTCGAAGTAAGCAGGAGAGATTGCCGGCTCAGAAACTGCCTGTTGAGGTTGTGATCTTCAAAAGAATCCCCGTCCATGAGAAGAAGCGTTCCGACTCCGCTGCGGGCAAGGATTTCGGTCACCCCGCCGCCAAGCCCTCCGAGCCCGACAACACTAACCGTCGATTTCAACAAGACGACCTGATCGTCAAGGGTGTACGATTTCATATTTCGGGCATATCGCTCGGGAACAATTTCCGCTTCCAATGCGGCAATTTCGATTTCTTTTCCCGGTACTTCAAACTGTTCGGAAAGCCGAATCACATGTTCGACAGATATGCCTTTATAAGTGTCGCTGTCCGGAAAGGATTTTGGCTTGGCGTACTTTTTGATTTCCTGAATCATACCTGTTGCCACTTTAACCTCCGCCAACCGGTGGGAATACCCCCAGGCGTTCACCGCCCTTGAGGATCGTATCGATGGCGCCCTTTTTTCCGTCTATGAAAATCAGTTTTGCCTCGTTGTCCGGGATTCCCAATTGTTTTAAAATATCACTTACCGAAGATCCCGGTTCAATATCCAATTCATCGCAATCGTCCGGTAAAAACTTTCTTAACGTCGCGTACAGTTTGAGTTGTATTTTAGCACTGGCGTTCATGGCTTGATGTTTCTGCTTATTTCTCAGAAGGATCTTCTTGAGTTGCCTTGCTTTTCAGGTTTTTTTTAACAAACAGCAGGCAGGGCATATTCGAACTGCACAGAACAGTAGTCGACGGCAAGACTCTTCCCTTAAATTTCATGGCCCGACAGCCATGTGGGAACCTTTCATCCCACGTCACATAATAATGTTTGCACTTGTGACAGTCGATCCTGGGTACAGTTTTCTTCATATCCTGAATTGTAAATCCTTCAACCCCTAATTTTCAAGAAAATAAGTTTCTGGTAAAGAGTTTTTTTAATTAATGATATTATCCGCGCATATCTGCGGAAATCTGCGTCCTAAATAACCTGGTAATCTGAATTTCTTGACATTTTCCATGCATCCGCATATTTTCATGATCAATTTCAATGGCGCTTTTTACTATGCGGCAATTCCAATATCGCTGATTTTCCATCGCTGGGATTAGGAAGCAAGCATGAAGTTAAACTTTCAAAGAGCACTGGTCACCGGAGGAGCCGGGTTCATCGGCTCGCATCTGGTGGAAGCACTGATAGAGAACAAGTGCGATGTCGTCGTACTGGATAACCTCTCATCCGGAAATCCATCCAATCTTTTACCATTTAAGGATCGAATTACTTTCAAAGAAGGTGACATCCGGGACAGGGACATGCTCTCAAAGGCAGCCTGCGGATGTGACGCCGTTTTTCATCTGGCGGCGGTCGTATCCGTGCCCCAGACCGTTGAAGAACCGGTTGATTCAGCCATGGTGAATGATATCGGAACCCTTTTCGTTCTTGAAGCAGCGAGAACCCTGAATATCAAACGGGTGGTGCTTTCAAGCTCGTGTGCGGTGTATGGAGACGATCCGGAGCTGCCCAAGAATGAAAGTATGAATGTAAAACCCTTAAGTCCCTATGGGGTTCAAAAATTAAACGGCGAGCACTATGCCCGCATATACTGCGATCTTTATGGCGTAAAGACCGCCTGTTTGCGTTATTTCAATGTCTTTGGGCCCCGGCAGGACCCGTCTTCCCCCTATTCAGGCGTGATATCCATATTCATGACCAAATCCATAAATGCAGAGACGCCGGTCATATTTGGAGACGGCAACCAGAGCCGGGACTTTGTTTTTGTCAAGGATGTGGTTCGGGCCAACCTTCTTGCGGCAAATAATGACCGGGCTGCCGGACTAGTCTTCAATGTCGGCACAGGACGATCAATGACCATAAATGAACTATGGCGTCTGACATCGGGTTTGTCCGGTTTCCATGGCGAACCGACTCATCTCGATTCGCGACCCGGGGATATCTATGCATCTTTGGGAGACACCCGCCGGGCAGAGTCGGACCTGGGATTTAAAGCGGAATATGATTTCGAGCAAGGTCTTGCGCTGACGTTTCAATGGTACAAGAACACCATGACTCCCGAGGGCCATTTATGAACCTTAAATACAACTCCGTAATGGTAACCGGAGCAGCCGGGTTTATCGGCTATCATCTCAGTCTGCGACTGTTAAAGGATGGTTGCCGGGTTGTGGGAGTCGATAACCTGAATCCGTATTATGACGTGAACTTGAAAGAGGCGCGTCTTAAAAAACTCCGGCCATTTGATAATTTTTCGTTTCATGAACAGGATCTTTCAAATAGTGAAGAATTGAACAAGATTTTCGAAAATGCTTCTTTTGACGTCGTCGTCAATCTCGCAGCCCAGGCCGGTGTTCGATATTCTCTGGAAAATCCCAAAGCATACGTCGATGCCAACCTGGTGGGGTTTTGCAATATCCTTGAAGGCTGCCGGCATTGCAACGTGAAACACCTGGTCTTTGCATCATCCAGCTCTGTTTACGGCGCCAACACCAGAATGCCCTTCTCGGTCCATCATAATGTCGACCATCCGGTATCCCTCTATGCGGCAACAAAAAAGGCTAATGAACTGATGGCTCACACATACAGCCATTTGTACGGCCTTCCGTGCACAGGGCTTAGATTCTTTACCGTCTATGGACCCTGGGGGCGTCCGGACATGGCTGCCTTTCTGTTCACCCGGGCTATTCTTGAAGATAAGCCGATTCAGGTCTTTAATCACGGCAACATGAAACGGGATTTTACCTATATAGACGATATTGTCGAGGGTGTTGTACGGGTAATGGGAAAACTTCCCGAACCGAATCCGGAATGGGAAGGAGACGATCCTGACCCGGGAACGTCATACACCCCTTACAGGATCTATAATATCGGGAACAATCAACCGGTTGATCTGATGGATTTCATATCCGCGCTTGAAAAAGCCGTTGGCAAGGAAGCGAAAAAGGAATTTATGGACCTTCAACCGGGCGATGTCATCGAAACCTTTGCGGACATCGATGATCTGTCCAAAGACGTCGGCTTCAAGCCGAATACTCCCATCGAGGAGGGAATAAAAAAGTTTGTGGAGTGGTACAAGGACTACCACGACATTGAATAGCATAGGATTTTGAGCATAGGGCATGGGGCAGAGGGCATGGGGCATGGAGCAAGGTGTGTTGATAATTTTGAATTTTGAATTCTTAATCAGACGCTATGCCCTTTGCTCTTTGCCCTATGCTTATTGAACGGTGAACGGACAACAGTGAACGGATAACGGATAATGAGGTTTTTTGAATGAAACTGACAATTGCGGGTACGGGATATGTCGGCATTGTAACGGGTACGGGTTTTGCCAACCTGGGAAACGATGTGATCTGCTATGACATCGATACCGAAAAAGTAAACATGCTCTCAGAAGGGGAGCTTCCGATATATGAACCGGGTCTGGGTGAGATTCTCAGAAGAAACCTTGATGCCGGCAGGCTGCAATTTACTACCGACAGCATTGAAGCGGTTCAAAATTCGGAAATCATTTTCATCTGTGTGGGCACCCCTTCCAGTTCCGAACGGGCGGCAGATCTTACAGCCGTCAAACAGGTGGCAGAAGCCATCGGCCGATACATGAACGATTATAAGGTTGTCGTAAATAAGAGCACCGTACCGGTGGGGACTGCCGATTTAGTCAGGGATATCATCAAAGAGAACCAGCAGGGCGACATCCCCTTTGACGTGGTATCGAATCCTGAGTTTTTAAGAGAAGGCGCTGCGGTGAAGGATTTTGAAAACCCCGACCGGATCATTATCGGTACGGACAGTAAAAAGGCGGAAGAGGTTATGGCGTCTTTGTACCGGGCGAAAGCGAGAACCGGCCGGCCGATTTTAATTACCAATATCCGCAGTGCCGAGATCATCAAATATGCCAGCAACGCCATGCTGGCAACACGCATCAGTTTTATGAACCAGCTATCGAGATTGTGCGAGGCATCAGGTGCGGATATCAAGGACGTGGCCAGGGGTTTGGGACTGGACAACCGCATCGGTTCCCGGTTTCTTCACGCCGGCCTGGGATACGGCGGAAGCTGTTTTCCAAAGGATATCCGGGCCCTGATCGCAACTTTGAAAGAGCACGGATGTGAGTCGGATCTTTTTGAGGCCGTACACCGCATTAATGAAAACCAGCGATCTGTCGCTGTTGAGAAGTTGAAATCGGTTTTGGACATCAACGGCAGCACCGTTGCGGTGTGGGGACTGTCCTTCAAGCCCAAGACCGATGATGTAAGGGAAGCGCCGTCGCTCGACGTAATAGAAGATCTCCACAAAATGGGAGCCACGGTCCATGCATTCGACCCGGTGGCCATGGACAACGCTAAAAAAGAGATTAAAGATGTCAAATTCTTCGAAAATCCCTATGAAACCATTCGTGACTGTGATGCGCTGATCGTGGTTACCGAGTGGGACGAATTCAGGAATCTGGATATGCGGGCCGTGAAAGTGCTGCTGAAGCAACCTATCGTCGTCGATGGCCGGAATATTTACGATCCTAAGGAAATGAAGGAGCTTGGCTTTACCTATCTGGGAATCGGCCGTTGAGAGTCATCTTCATCCAGAATTAGATTTCTATACCCATCATAAACATGCCCCTAATAAAATAAATAAAATAATTTCCTCAACCATGCCCTCCCTGAAAGAAATTCTAAATGAGATAAGTGTTTTTATTATTGAAAAGTAAACCTTAGACCTTTCCTGTCGGATGCTTTCTTTTGAATGATTTAAGTGAATCGGGGTCAAATACGATGTTTCTTCCGATTCGTCTGTAGGTTATTTTTCCTGCCTTAATCCATCGCCGCAACGTAATTTCGGCAACTTCGATATATTCAGCGGCTTCTTTAACCGTAAACGGCGATTGCCTTATGTCATCAAAAACTTCCGAATGGCCGTAAATGTCTTTCTCAAAGCCTCTTCTGGCGATGACGGCAAATAGTTTTTCTCTCTCTTTTGTCGGCATATTGACGATTTCTTCATATACTTTTTCAGCGGTAATCATAATAATTTCAAGTCCTTATTGAAGTGCCTTGTCCCGGGCGAGGTCGCGGTCGATGATAAACTGGATCTTTCGAGTGTTTGAATCTCCTGGTCGGATTCCTTTGGGCAGCGCAACTTCCTCCTTGGTGTAGCGATTGGGGATTCCTTTATAGTGAATCGTCCCGCCTGCATCCAGTATGTCGTGGATCATTTTTCGCTAGATTTCCAACTGCTTTGAACAGCATCCCGCATAACAACCATCAGGCCCGCCCAGTCTTCTTCTGAATACCGTTTTATTGCCTGCATGATTCGTTGATGAATTTTTAATCGGGTCGGCTGTTTGAGGCGTATTATTAAAATACCGTGGTGAGCTTCATAACCCCTATATGGGTTCTATTGAAAAATAGTACCAATAATCATTAATATAAATAATATCAAATATTAATGGTTATGCCAATAATGATCTTATGGTCGATCCACCTTCCTATTGTATTCTTGTTGAATTGTGATTTTTGCCTTTATCATTGATACCAGCGGTTTGATTTCCTATTAACTGTTTAGTCGAAAGAGATATCGGGCAGAGGATTGATGCCGAAGTCAGCCAGGCTGCATGAAAGCGGCTGTATGCTTCGAAACTTTAGAACTTATGAGTGTGCCCCAGTTCATTCTTAGGACTTGATATTTAAGAAATGCAAAGACTCAGCTTGAGCGCGCCCTCTACCTCGTTCATTTCGGAGTCGCTCAGTTTACCCAGTTGTTTTTCTAATCTTTGTTTTGAAACGGTCATAATTTGACTGGTCTTTACGATGGAAAGACGATCCAGACCCCCTTCCGGGGGTTCAATAAGAACATTCATCGGGTAGAGCTTTATTGAGCTTGAAATGGCCGCGATGATTGTTGTGGGGGCTTTTTCATTACCGATGTCGTTTTGAATAATCAGCGCCGGCCGGATTCCGGTTTGTTCGCTGCCGCGGCCGGGATTCCAGTTGACAAGCCAGATGTCTACGCGTTTCGGAAACACCATTATTCTAAAATCTCCCTTTGCGCATCAAGAGTGACCTCTGCAAGCGTTTCATCTTCATTGGCCATGACTTCATATCCCTCTGCCATTAGTGCATCCGTTTCATTTTTGAACCACAACTCAAGAGCCTTCTGGGTGTAAATTCTTTCAATAATATCCCTGCCGATTGCCTTTAAATCTCACATAGGTCTACCAAAGACAGAAACATCCAGGTAAGAGAAAAAGAGAAAAACCGCATAGAGAAAACCGTTAGTGGGTGCCTCCGGGCGAGATACAAAGAAGGGGTGCGGAGAACGGCAACATGTGTTACCTCACAGGGGT
>DUZK01000041.1 GCA_013349495.1 Deltaproteobacteria bacterium | reverse complement strand
GAACTCAGAACGCTGAACCCGGAACTTAACCATGTATGAAGATAAAGAACTCCAGGAGTACAGAGATCTCTTAACCGCACCGGATCACTTTGAGGAAGGGTTTGACTGGAAAACCATCGTGGGCTCGATCTTTATCGGGTTTCTGATGATGCCCGGCAGCATGTATCTTCAATTGGTGATCGGCACCGGAATCGGTCCGGCTGCAAGGTGGGTGACCATCATTCTTTTCGCCGAGATGGCAAAACGATCCTATACGGAACTCAAACAGCAGGAAATCTTTATCCTTTTCTTCATGGCCGGGGCGTCGCTGGCATCGCCTTTTCAGGGCCTGCTGTGGAATCAGTATCTGGTCCAGTCGGATGCCGCCCGCATGCTGGGACTGACCGAGTTCATTCCCTCCTGGGTGGCGCCGCAACCCGAGTCGGAATCTTTGATCGAGCGAACCTTTCTTCATCGGGATTGGCTCATCCCCATTCTGCTTTTGGTGGGGACCCAGTTTGTTCAGCGGGTGGATCATTTCGGGCTCGGTTATGCCCTCTTCCGGATCACATCCGATGTTGAGAAGCTTCCGTTTCCCATGGCGCCGGTAGGGGTGCTAGGGGTCATGGCCCTGGCGGAGTCCACGGAAGAGAAACAGAAGAGCTGGAAGTGGCGGGTGTTTTCCATCGGCGGGGTTATCGGATTGGCCTTCGGCGGGATCTACATATTGCTGCCGGCCGTATCCAGCCTCTTTCTCAATGAACCGATTCGATTGATCCCCATCCCCTGGGTGGAGCTGACCCGCCATACCGAAGAGATGCTTCCGGCGGTTGCAACCGGAATTCAGCTCGATCTGGGGTTGCTTTTTATTGGAATGGTGTTGCCGTTCTGGGCGGTTATCGGCGGTTTCATCGGGCTGATTATAACCGTTGCTGCAAACCCGTTTCTTTACGGCCACGGAATTCTGAAACGGTGGCACCAGGGCATGGGCACCGTTGATACGGTGTTTGCCAACAATTTCGATTTCTATATGAGTTTTGGGATAGGTCTGGGCCTGGCCATCGCATGTGTGGGAATCTGGCATGTGGTGCGTTCCTTCACCAAGTCCGGATCCGGTCAACGAGGCAGCTTCAAGGCTCTGTTCCGCCCACCCCCGGGCAGGGGAGATTTTAATTTCTGGATATCCATCGGAATCTATGTGTTTTCAACCCTGTCCTATGTGGGGCTCTGTATCTGGCTGGTGCCGAATTTCCCGTGGATCTTCTTTCTTGGTTACGGGTTCATCTATACACCCGTCATATCTTACATCACCGCCCGCATGGAGGGAATTGCCGGGCAATTTGTGAGCCTGCCCCTGGTCCGTGAAGCCAGTTTCATCGCCGGGGCAAAATTTTTCGGTTATCAGGGAATCGAAATCTGGTACGCCCCCATACCCATTCACAATTACGGTGAAGCCACGGTAAATTTCAGGCAGATCGAACTGACCGGGACCAGCATCCGAGGCGTAATCAAAGCGGAGATCGTGGTCTTTCCGGTGGTGCTGACCGCAAGCCTCCTTTTCTCACAGTTTATCTGGCGCCTGGCGCCCATCCCGTCCAGCAGTTATCCCTACGCCCAGGAAATGTGGCACCTTCAAGCCCTCAACACATTGTTGATGCAAACTTCGACTCTGGAAGGCAATTCCCTCTTCTACCAGGCACTCAATGCCGTTTATGTATTGGCCGGTATGGGATTGGGCGTTATCTCGTATATTATCCTGTCTATTTTCGGCCTTCCGGTAATGCTGATCTACGGTGTGGTCCGCGGCTTGGGGCAGAGTACCCCCCACGGTCTCATCTTGGAAGTGATCGGCGCAATGTTGGGGCGGTTCTTTTTCCTCAAACGGTATGGGACCATGTGGCGGCAGTACGCACCGGTGCTGCTGGCCGGATTTTCCTGCGGCATGGGACTTACCGGCATGTTCGCCATGGGATTAACCCTGATTCTCAAGTCTCTGGAAAGAATGGCATATTGAAATTTGATACTTGATGCTTGATACTTGATGTATTTTTCATAACGCTATACATTATAGCTATAACCTTCATGGATATCTAAGTTATAAGAAAAAGCATTATTTCCCAGTTTCAAGTATCAAGTATCAAGTCTAAGGAGCCGCCATGAATAAACTATCCTTATATCTTATCGCTAGCATCACCCTCTTATTTTCCGGTGTCTGCTTTGCACAAGCCCCGCATGAGATTGCAGGATTCGTATTGGGAAAAAACATCGAAGAATTCAAAGACCGACTGGACATGTCGACGGATTTACCCGTCCGCCACAGGGAATCTCTACGTGAAGTGGAGATAAAAAAAATGGAAGGATACAAGAGCGGGCTGATCACCTACGGTACCTGTACCAAACCGGGGCAGATCATTCGAATCAAGTTGAAATACACCGAAACATCCAAGAAATTTTACGAAACCCTCCTCAAGCAATTTAAGATAAAATTTGGTGAGCCGGATGAATGGCGCGGCGACCCCTTTCATATTTTCCTCGCCTGGAAATGGTCGTTCACCGATAAAGACGGCAATCAAATCAGTCTCCATTTATCGCACAACACCAGAGATGACGAAGAGAAAATCGGCAATGCCGTGAAACTCACGTCAAGAACCGCCCTTGAAGCGGAATGGAAATGCCATGAGGAAAAGACGGCTTCCAAATCAGCCGGCAAAAAGAAAGAGACACCGCAAAAAGGTCCGGTCGATTGGGAGCTTTTCATGCCTCGATAACGGGGCCTGGATAGGGATTCACGGCAGATGCCAATTCGATGGAAGGAGACGGCCTGGAACGGGATTCGATTCCACACCCCTTCCGATTGGGATATAGCCAAGATCGGAAAGCAGTATCTTCTCTTCGAAGATGAAGACCGCCCGGTATTGGAAATCAAATGGAATACCATCAAAGGCGCCTTCTCCCATAAAAAGCACCTCCGCCGCCTTTCCACCCTCCATGGCAAAAAAGACGCCCATCTTATTGAACAATGGAAAATCCCGGACCGCTGGGCACAGGCATTAAAGAGATACGAAATCTCGGGTTTTTCCTGGGAAAGCGCAAATCTAAATGGGAAAGGGACGTTTCTGTATTGTCCCGAATGCGGAAATGCGACGTTCATTCAGTTTTTTCATAAAGGGATTGATATAGATGGGGGCCTGACCAGCCATATTATGAAATCCTTCAGGGATCATGATTCAAAAGAACAGACCAGATGGTCCATCTATGACATCCGGGCCATAGTCCCAAAGGAATTCAAACTGGAGCGGTACCGGTTCGAACCCGGTAATTTTCTTCTTGTTTTCATCTCCGATGGGCAGAAGATCTCCCTGCACCGGTGGAGTCCTGCTCACGTGCTGCTATCCCACAGCGATCTCTCTGCATTTGCCGCATCACGGTTTCCCGCACTTTCAGGCGTTCCTTTCCTTCGGACATCCGATCCGGATGCAGTGGAATGGGAAAATAAGACGGAAGACACGGCGTGGTCCCGATGGCGCAACCGGATCCGAAAGAAACCGTCCTATCGCTGGGTCCGAATCTGGCATGAAAAAGAAAAGAATCGCATTTTAGCGATTCAAGCCGAGGGTCAAAAACCGATTAGTCGAGCACTGCTTGAGAATATTCTTGATGAATATGAAAGCCTCTAAAAAGAAACCGCAACTATCCCGCACAGAAGCCCTGGCCAGCATACCCATAAAAAATACGGAAGTCGAAGAAGTGCTTCTGGAATCGAAAGACATCATTCTCATTTATCCGGTGAAGGTAAAGCCCTGGGCGGCCGCTTTACTCCGGAAATTCGGAAAGCCCCCCGGGCAGATCGGGCAGAAGAAACTCCAGCTGGATGCACTGGGAACATCGGTTTGGAAGTTATTGGACGGAGAGCGTACTGTCAAACACATCATTAAAATATTCACCCGGCAACAGCAGGTGCATCGAAAAGAAGCGGAGGTCGCGGTGACCCAGTTCCTCAGGGAACTCGGGAAAAGGGGATTGATCGGTATAAAATAGGGGAATAATCGGGCACCTTATCCCGTCATGATTGAATTAATGCTTCATCCATGGTCGACACGATGGGGAGGAACGTGTCGAACCCTGATATCTCAAAAACTTCCTTCACGTAATCTTTCATGGAACAGAGCACAAAGCGCCCGTCCGATCGCTTTAGATTCTTCGTTGCCTTGAGAATAACCCGCAATCCGGCACTGGAAATATAATCGAGTTCTTCAAAATTGACGATCATGCTGGTTGCCCCGTCTTCAATGGCGTCGAATATCTTTTTTTCAAAGTCGGGAGATGTTTTCGAATCGAGACGTCCTTTAAGCTTGAAAATCAAAATTTCATCCTGTTTGGTTTCAATAATTTCCATATTTCCTCCCTCAGATCCGGTTTCCTTCCGTCACTCGAATATATTTTGAAAAAACTCTGTGGTAAAACATTTTACTGCCGCTAAGGCACGAAGAAAGAATATGTCTTTTGTGTCTTTGTGCCTTTGTGGCAATTATTTCAGGACTGTCCTGGTTAAGAGTTATAAATCAGATATATCCTTTTTTAAGATCAAAACGTTTTTCTCTCCGCATCGCTGATACAGAACGTCGTCCATCAGTTTCTTGATTAGATGGATTCCGAGCCCTCCGATCTTTCGCTCCTCAAGGGTGCACTCAAGATCAGGGCACGATGCGTCTGCCGGATTAAACGGAATCCCGTCATCTTCAATCCGGATCGTCAAGCTGCCGTTTTCATGGGTAATGGTAAATTGAATCTGATGCTCTGAATCGTCTGAATAACCGTAGGAGACAATATTGGTGAAAAGCTCTTCCAATACCAGATTGATTTTGCAGTTCGACTTCTCGGCGAGCCCTAGTTGCCCTGCAAATCCATGTACCTTCTTTTCCAGGGTGTCCAGCTCGGAAAGCCTGTTCTTGAGTTCAAATGACAGTCTGTTTTCAGCCATTACTGAACCTTTGAGCGATCTCCCTCCTGCTTATATCCGGGTAAACTCTGGATATATCGGTATCATTAATATACAGACTATGGATATACGAAGCAAACTGAAAATATAACGATTCGCCCCGCTATATGATGCTCACCCCGACTTTTTTCCGGCACGCCTCGCAACCGGTATCGAAATCCGCCAGGAATCGCTCTTCCCACTGCAGAATCCGATCGATCAGGGTTTTAAAAATTCTCGGCACCTGATCCTGAAACTGTTCCATGGCCCGGGTGAATTTTTCCCGGGTCAATATCAGACAGGTGGTTTCGGTAACAGCCTGAAGCGAGAACAGTCGCCTCATCTGCCCGATCAACGACAAGCCACCGAGAAAGGCGCCTTCGTCATAGTCGCGAACAGCATATTCCTGATCGTCGTTTCCGAAATAGAGCCTTGTTTTTCCGGATATGACGAAAAAGGCCTGCCCGTCGTCATCACCGGTAGAGAAGAGATACTCCCCTTCTTTAAAGACCTCCCGCTTGCACAGATAGGCGAATACCTTGAGCGCTTCCAGCGGAAAGCCGGTAAAAAAATAGGTTTCGCGCAGGAGATTCAGGTTTTCCTGAAACTCGCAGGACAGACCGGTATCAGTTTTTCCCTCCGACGAATTCATAAAGCATCCCTTTCTTATTCATCAAGTCATCATAAGTTCCCATTTCTATGATTTTTCCTGTTTTCATTACCGCTATCTTGTCATAGTTCTTAACGATATCCAGTCGATGGACCACAGCAATCAGGGTGCTGTTCCCCTTCCACTGGGAGTCGAGCAGGTTTTGAATCCTTGCCTGTGATTTATTGTCCAATGCTGAAGTGGCTTCATCCATGATGAGAATCTTGGGCTTTTTAAGAAACACCCTTGCAATGGCCATTTTCTGGCGCTGCCCGCCGGAGAGTCTATCGCCTTTGCTCCCCACCTGGAACTGCATCCCGATTTCAACAATGGTTTCCAGCAGGTCTTCTTCGATCAAGAGTTGCACGATGCTCTGGTTGATCTTATCCTGCACCTTGACACTGTCGGTCTTCGTCTTGCCAAAGAAGATATTATTCAGAATCGGTTGGGAATGTATATATTCGGCCGTATGATAAAAGGTATAGGCCTCCGGATCGTCTTTCAGTATGCGTTCTCTGAACAGTGCCCGGCCTTCGAGGATGAGCCGTTCCAGCATGCCGGGCAGCCCCACCATTTTATGCCGACCCGGAGTGAAGCGGAGCGCCGGCTTCAGGAGCATTTCCCGGTTTTCTTCGGAAAGCTGGTGCAGTCTCTGTTTCCTGAGAAGTTCCACCAGTCTTTTATATTCATCCAACTCATGCGCACCGATGGGGCTTTGTTCGAAAAACATCTCATCGGGCGGAAGATTTCCCAGAATATCCACCGTCAGTTTGGACAACTCCACCCCGACACTGAGAAGCGGCCGGGTTAAATCCGCCTTATCCAGAAATTCCAGAAAATACTCATTTTGGGTTAAATTCATCTCCTGAAAGGACTCCCGGTTCGGCGTTCCGAAGGTCAAATTTTCCGCCACGCTTGAAAAATAGAGATATTGATCTTGATCAAAAAACTCCACATAATCTTTTAATTCTACTCCGAACTCTTCCTGAAAACTCTCACGAATGCGGATAATGGCCGATACCAGAGTCTTGTGCTCATCATGCAGCAGCAGCGTGTTGAGCCCGAATCGCAGAACATCAAGAAATATTCCGGTCTGCTGGAGCACGGCGATAACGTCATCGAGAGAGGGTAACGGCTCATCCTTTTTCTCTTCGTTTCCTTTTATTTCCGCCTCACATGAATAGAGAAGATTTGCTTCTATGGTACCGTTAAAAATAAACGGGCTCTGAGAGACGAAGCCGATATTATGAACTATATCTGTTTTGGATAGATCGGAGACCTCTTTATCTCCGATTAAAACATGGCCGCCTGAATACTTGTAGAGCTGCCCGATGCATAGTGCCAGCGTGCTCTTGCCGCTCCCTGAGAAGCCGACCAGCGCCAGATGCTCTCCGGGCTTCAATTGGAGATTCACATCATTGAGGAGTGAAATGCCGCTATCGGTGACAAATGACAGATCCTTGGTTTCGATGCTTCCATCCAGTTCATAGGGGCCGCGTCCTTCAGGCTTGATGGCATGTTCGGGCTCCACATCGAAGTACTCCATGGTTCGCTGGTAAGAAACCGAAGCATCCTGATAAACCTGATAAAACTCGATCAACTCCTTCCACGGATTGTACAGCTTCTCCTGGGCGGAAAGAAAAGCAACCAGTGCGCCCAGTTCCAGTCGTCCCTGCATGGCCAGGTATCCGCCGATAATGAAAATGAGAAACGGGCTCAGGTTATTGAAGAAGTTGTTCACCACTTTGACCAGTTGTCTGAACAGGGTCCAAACAACCCGAATATCGTACAAACGATCCACCAACGCGTCGAATTTGTGGTTTTCAATTTCGTAGGCGCCATTTCCATGAATCTCATGAATACCGGTGATGGATTCCGTAATCCTGTTGGAAATGGTCCGGGTCGTATCAACCCTTTTTTTATTGGCATTGTTGGCCTTTTTCTGAAGGACCGGCAGCAAAAACATAGCAACGGGATAGAGGGACAGGGACACGATCCCCAGAAGCCAGTTCAGCCGGATCAAATATCCGGCGAAAGCCAATAAGGTTAGAATATTGGTTACCGGAGCAGCCACTGCCTGACCCACAAATGTGCCGGATGTTGCCAGTTCGTTCACTATGGATGTAACCACCATCCCGGGTTGGGTTTTTCTGTAAAAATTGAGGGGAAGGGTAAGGATGTGGTGATAGAGCGCTTTCCGCATGTTGGCCAGTGCCCGCTGGCCGATCAGCACCTCGATGTAGCTGATCAGAAACTTCAGCCCGCCGGCAACAATCACCGCTGCCAGATAGATCCCGCAATAGATAAACAGCAAATCGATTTTCCTTAAATTGATCGCTTCATTGACGATTCTCTTCTGCATTTCAAGGGGAACCACTCGCGCGAAAACTGTAACCAGGATAATAAGAACCAGCACGATCTGAAGTTTTACGTTATCAGCAAATACCCAAGAAAACATAGACCGTTTAACCACAGGGACATCCGCTCGTTTCATGACATCGGTTCCTTATGTTTGTTTTTTATTGCAGGTTTTGCAGATTTCCGTTTTATTGCTTGGATCGGGTCGTTTGTGACATTATATAATGAATCGCCTCGGCCGGAATCACATCCTGCCGAATGCAAGCGTATATCTATTTGATCAAATTATCTTGGTTGCGATAAAATCTGATGAATGTTTTAACTCTCTCTATTGACACATAAAAACGGAAATTTGACAAGAGCCGATGTTATAATTTGCGATTTTCGACTTGAAGTATTGTATCGATCTGTTTTTTTCAATGAAATCGGTAAAATACTTATCAATTTGCGATTTTCGATTTGCGTGGGATGCGAAAAATCATGTTACACAGGCAATACGCTGTCCATATGATGGCGCTAAGCGCCTGATATAGGGAGGCCATAATGCGTTTTCGCTGGAAGCTTCTTTTTCTGCTGTTGATCATTGCGATTCTACCCCTGATCATCGGCAGATCGTTTGGGGTCCGTGCCGTGCGCAACCTGGGAGAAGAGCTGGTATCCAGGCAGCGCCGGGGACTTGTATCACACATGAAAAACCGGATGCAGATTCTCGTGGACGGTTATTCAGCGGTTCTCTGGAGAGGCCGCGAGCTCTCGGAGATGGCGCTGCGTTTCCAGGCTCAGGAAGTAGAACGCATTCTGAGATTAGCCGATGCACCGGTGCCGGAAAAAATCTATTTTGCAGAAGATTTCAATCAGGGGCAAAATGTCCCGGCGGACATCATCCCGTCATCCTTTCATTTTCGGGCCAGGCCGGAAGATAAAATGGAGCTCATCAACGTATCCTATTCGTCTCAGGTTTTCAGCCTGGCCCCCGGGGTCGAAAAAGAAGATGTGGAGACCGACATTGCGCGCCTGTCTCTTATGACGCCCACGTATCGAACCATATCGGAACCGCTGCAGGGTCTGATTTTCTGGCAAAAAACCGTCCTTAAAAACGGCCTGCACAGCGCCTATCCCGGGCACAATGGGATCCCGTCGAAACTAGATTCCCGTATTCAGCTCTGGTACATGCAGGCGTTAAAAGATGAGCACCTCTGGTCCGACCCGTTTGTCGATCCGGAAACTCTGCAAATTGTTTTGGCGCTTTCCAAACCGGTCAAGGGATTGAACGGAAACATCGCCGGGGTAACGTCAATCGTTATTCCAGTAAGCAGTCTGATGGATCGGAAGATGTTGTTTAAAAACATCCCACCGGAAACTCAGGCATTCATGGGGTATCTTGCGGATGAACCGGATACCGGCCGCAAACGTATCCGTATTCTTGCCCGGGAAGAGCATATCGATCTAACCCTTCGGAGCTGGCGGACGGAACTGAGTACCGAGTGGCTGACATCCGGAAATTCAGCGGAATTTCAGGCCATGGTCGAAGATTTCTCCACCGGAAAGAACAATGCGCGTCGCATGCCCTTCCAGGAGCGGGACAGCCTGTGGGTTTATGGCGCCACCCAAACAGGGGCTTTTCTCGTTCTTATCACACCGTATAAAGAATTCCTCGCCCCGGCCAGGGCCGCAGAAGAATACTCCAAGGGACTTATCGACAATATGATATCAATGACCGGATATTTCGGCATCGGTATTATCCTGCTCGTGGTGGTGCTGGCATTTTTATTTGCGCGTACGGTCACCAGACCGATCAGCATTATGAGCGAAGGCGCAAAAAACCTGGCGGATGGAAAATTCGATACACGGGTGGAAATTAAATCCAGAGATGAGTTCGGGGAAATGGGCCGGGTATTCAATAGCGTCGGCCCACAGCTTCTCGAACGGTCTCAAATGAGGCAATCCCTGGAATTGGCCAGGCAGGTGCAGCAAAACCTTCTTCCCAAATCCGATCCGAAGGTTGAAGGGCTGGATATTGCCGGAACCAGCATCTATTGCGATCAGACCGGGGGGGATTACTACGATTTTCTGGACCGGGGTGCGAATAAGGACGCACGGCTCACTGTTGTGGTGGGAGATGTTTCCGACCACGGCATCCCGTCTGCATTGCTGATGACCACCGCCCGGGCGCTGCTGCGACAAAGGTCTTTCCGTAAAGGCAGCCTTAAGGAGATTGTCTCGGATGTCAACCTGCAGCTCACCCGTGATACAGAAGAATCGGGGCAATTCATGACCCTCTTCTATTGTGAAATCGACGGACATGAAAAGCGGATCAAATGGGTTCGTGCCGGTCACGACCCGGCAATCATTTACAGCAAGACGTCTGATTCATTCCGCGTGCTTTTGGGGCAGGGTATCCCGCTGGGGATATTCGGCAATGCGGATTATGAGGAGTTGCAGCAGCCGCTTGAACCCGGGCAAATCATACTGATCGGAACGGACGGCATCTGGGAGGCGCGCAACGCCGAAGGAGAGTTGTTCGGAAAAGAGGCGTTTCAGAAAATCGTTCGGAACAATGCCGACGCGCAGGCATATCGAATTCTGATGACGGTGACCGATGCTTTGGATTCATTCCGATATCCGTTGGAGCAGGAAGATGACGTTACCCTGGTAGTGATTAAGGTTGAAGGTTGACATTCGACAATCTGTGGCTATTGTCTTTGAAATTCTATAACCCAATGAAACGATACAGGAATAATGGAATGGTGGAATAAAGGAATACTGGGACAAAAAATGGGAAAATTCTCCATTTTATCCTCTAAACCCAGTATTCCAACATTCCTGTATTCCATCATTCCAATTGGGTCGAAGCATACTATGTTTGATATGCCGAGGTTGTTTAACGCAGCAAATGAATGTGGGAAAAGATGAACCATGATGAAATTAGGTATTATCGGTCTACCCGGTGCCGGGAAAAAGACCGTGTTTTCAGCGCTGACCCGGCAGCCTGCCGATTCCGGTCGCGCCGGAGAAAGCCAGATCGGTACCATTTCCGTGCCGGATACACGGATCGACGTGCTGGGCGAAATGCACCATCCCCGTAAGATCACCTATGCACAAGTGGAGTATTTTTTGCCGGGGATTGCGGGGGGAACAGTCAAGAAACATGCCGAGAGTATCTGGACGCCGGTTCGGGATTGCCTCGCGCTGATCCATGTTATTCGAAATTTCAGAGGATCCGGGTTCGGGGAACCCGCCCCTTTCAAGGATTTTCAAACCATAGATCAGGATCTGCTTATTTCCGATTTGGCATCCGTAGAAAAACGGTTGGAGCGGTTGGATCTGGATAAAAAAAGAGGGAAAAAGATCGATCCGGAAGAGCATTCGCTTCTCATAGAGTGTTTGGCGAAGCTTGAAGAGGAAATCCCGTTAAGAAAAGTCCCGGAGATATGTGAAGCACAGAAGCTTAGAGGTTTTGCTTTTTTCACTGCCAAACCCCTGGTGGTTCTGTTGAATAATGATGAGGATAACGATGCGTTTCCTCCCCGGGACCGATTCCCGGCGAATGAAACCGCCATGGTCATAAAGGGAAAACTCGAACAGGAACTGGCACAGATGACGTCTGAAGAAGCTGAAGAGTTTCTGGCAGCCTATGAGATTAAAGATTCGGCAATGGATCGGGTCATACGAGAATCTTACGACCTGCTGGGATTGATTTCATTTTTCACCATCGGAAAAGATGAAATTCGGGCCTGGACGGTAAAAAGAGACACGCCCGCTCTTGAAGCAGCCGGCGCTGTTCATACCGATATGCAAAAAGGATTCATTCGGGCCGAAGTGCTTGCCTATGGTGACCTGATGGATGCCGGCAGCTATAATGAAGCGAAAAAAAGGGGGACGGTTCGACTGGAGGGAAAGACGTATACTGTTCAGGATGGCGATATCATTGAGTTTCGATTCAATGTATAGTTGAAAAGTCGGGAGGGGTTGAGCGATCATACTTGATAAAGTGAATTTTTTTCCTTAAATTACCCGTCATGGGATATGTGTTTGATTTCCAAGATGCTCGTCATTACGAGTTTTTGATGAGTCAACCGGAAAATCGGCTTGCACTGGCTCGTGAAGCTCGATTGCTGCTGGATATGCTCAAACCGATGGCCGGAAAGACAGTGTTGGACATCGGTTGCGGTATCGGTATGAATCTTCAGCCGCTCTTCGAGGAAGGGCTCCAGGTTACGGGACTCGACGCGTCTCCCTATATGCTCGACATTGTGGAAAGAAAATTCGGCAACCGCGTAGATCTCCACCGGGGTAAGGCGGAAGATCTCCCCTTTGATGACAACACGTTTAATTACGCCTGCATGACCAATACACTGGAGTTTGTTGAAGATCCTCAACGGGTGATTGAAGAGGCCTGCCGGGTAACCAGAGACAAACTCTATATCGGAATCCTCAATCGATATGCCATAAACGGCATCCAACTTCGGGTTAAAGGTGTTTTTACAAAAACCATATATAACCGGGCTAAATTTTTCAGTGTCTGGGAATTAAAGAAAATGGTCCGAAACTTAATGGGTGATGTTCCCATATCCTGGCGCACGGCCTGCCAACTACCGACAACATTTGGCGAGATGGCTCTTAAGATCGAGCAAATCAATGCCGTCCAGAGATGCCCGTTCGGGGCATTTGTGGGAATGGTGATCACCCTGGTCCCGCGGTTTCGAACCAAGCCCCTTTCACTGAGATACCGCGCCAAGCGTACAACCGGTGAAGCAACCGGGTACTGATTATTTTGGAATTAGGAAATTAGTCATGGAAGCTTACCTTTGGGAACCGCTTGAAGACCAAGCCGTAAAATGCAACCTGTGTAATCATCGATGCGTCATCAAACCGGGGAAAAGAGGAATCTGCAGCGTTCGTGAAAATCAATCCGGTACGCTCCAATCTCTTGTTTATGGAAGGGTTATTGCACGAAATATCGATCCCATTGAAAAAAAGCCTTTATTTCACTTCCTGCCCGGAAGCCTTTCCTATTCAATCGCAACAGTGGGGTGTAACTTCAAATGCCGGTTTTGCCAGAATGCCGACATCGCGCAGATGCCGAATGACCGCAGCGGATTGATCATGGGAGACGAGACGTCTCCCGAAGCCATTGTGGACGGCGCATTAAGAGTTGAATGCAAAAGCATTTCCTACACCTATACCGAGCCCACCATTTTTTTCGAGTTCGCATATGATACCGCCAAACTTGCTCATGAAGCCGGGCTCAGCAACGTCTTTGTGACAAACGGCTATATGACCGGAGAAGCGCTGGATATGATTCATCCCTATCTTCATGCGGCAAATGTGGATTTGAAAGCATATAATTCCGATTATTATAAGAACCTCTGCGGCGCCAAACTGGAACCGGTAAAAGAAAGCCTGATTAAAATGAAAGCGCTGGGGATATTTGTGGAGGTTACCACCTTGATGGTCCCGGGACTCAATGATTCCCCGGAGGAGCTGGAAGCGCTCGCAGGGTTTCTTGTGGAATCTCTGGGACCGGAAACGCCCTGGCACGTGAGCCGGTTTCACCCCACCTACCGACTGAAGGATCGCTCGTCGACACCGGTGGAAACCCTTATAGCGGCACGTGAAATCGGCTTGAGCGCAGGGCTGAAATATGTGTACACCGGAAACGTTCCGGGAGAAGAAGCGGAAAACACATTTTGTTATCAGTGCGGAAAAGCGGTTATCCAGCGTTGGGGATTTCAGATTAAAAAATATGATATCGACGCAGGCCGGTGTAAACTCTGCGGCGCTGAAATCGCCGGAGTCGGTCTTTAATCACCCCCCTCTGCTCGCTTCGTAGCAACTTCTCTCCATGTAGGTAGACGTTCTGGTGTCGTAAACCGCCTCATTTTCATGAACGTATTTGGGCGGCCCTTCCCAGGCGCCGCAGGCCAGCACCACGGTCTCGCCCAAGGTGAACTTCCGACCGCAAGCCGCACAACCTTCCTCATTCAGTTCATTCACCTTTTGCAGGTCCAGCATGATTTTAAATTTATCCTTACTCATAGAAAACCTCCCTTCTATCCGCTCAATTGGTTTACAGATATCGCATGCAGTAATGCTTCCATATCGATGCTATGGATAAACATTTTAACGAAAGCGCAATTGTCAAGGCACTGCAAAAATACAGGTGGTTTGAGAGGATTACGCTTTGGGAAGATGAATCTGATTCCTTAACCATAGCACGGAGCAGTTCGCTTTATCCGTGACCCGCTGAGAGCAGGACCCGCTCTTTCACAGAGCGATTAGGGCAACCGAACTGAGCTATCTTGTGACCATATAAAAAATAAGATAATAAAATCAACAATTTTGTTGGTAGGGCATAAACGCAAACCCGGTGATTAACGCCATGATCTTCGTTGAATGTTCTTTCCGGCAATCACCGGCTTGTATCGAATACTGCTGTCGTTGTATACTCCAAAATCAGATGAGGAATATGAAATCTCTAAATATTTCTGTGGATTAAACAGGACTCAGTTTTTTAGCAAACCATGTATAAAAACAACCGAAATCCATTAGTCAGCGTTATCATCCCCACCTACAATCGTGCATGGATTCTGAAGGAGGCTATCGAGTCGGTTCTTGTGCAGGATTTTAAGGATTTTGAATTGACCATCGTGGATGACGGCTCAACCGACAACACCCGGGATCTCCTTGCTAAATATGAACATACCATTCAGATCATTAAAAAGGATAATGGTGGTGTGAGTTCTGCACGAAATAGAGGCATTCGTTCATCCAAAGGCGACCTGATTGCATTTCTCGATTCGGACGATCTATGGCTCCCCCGGAAACTATCCAACCAGGTAAACCTGTTCCGCTCAGATCCCCACATTTTGATCAGCCAGACGGAAGAAATCTGGATTCGCAACGGAAAGCGGGTCAATCCCGGAAAGCGGCATCAGAAGGTATCCGGGATGATATTCGAAAATTCTCTGGATCTTTGCCTGGTCAGCCCGTCTGCAGTGATGATGCATCGAAAAATATTTGATGATATCGGCTTATTCGATGAAAATTTGCCGGCTTGTGAAGATTATGATCTGTGGCTGAGGATCAGCTCCCGGCACCCGGTCCACCTCATGGACACCCCGCTTATCATCAAAAGAGGCGGGCATGACGATCAACTCTCAAAAATGCCCGGCCTGGACAAATACAGAATCTGCGCCATAAGAAAAATTATCGATGACAATCGATTATCAAAAGACCAGCTCCGGGCTGCGGTAAGCGTGCTCATTGAAAAATGCAAAATCTACTCCGGCGGCTGCTTGAGACGGGGGCGGAATTCCGAAGCAGCATATTATACCGACCTTTCTGAAACTTACCGCAAACGCCTTCAGTAACCACTTGTCGGATTCCATCGGTTTCACTGGAAAACAGGCAAACGGGCCAACTGGCAAACTCTTTATCACACCATCTGCCCGATCTCTTTCAATTTTTTATCCAGTCGTTTTGTTGAAATGGGGATGGGGGTCTTTATTTCTTGCGCAAACAGGGAAACCTTATACTCCTCCATTAGCCAGAAAAGGGCTTCTATCTCGTCCCGTTTCGCCTTTGATGTCTCTTCCGTCAGGTCATTCAGCAATTCATTTAACTTCTGAGTATAACACCCGACTTGCTCGGCCTTTGACTGATCCCTTTCAAAATCGAAGAGTCCTCTTTCGGCTCTAAGGGAGAGGGCTTTCAGGTAGCGAATGAGGTGCCGGAGCTTATCTGTACTGTATAATGAAATAAAGTTTGTTGGAATCAGTTTGGCAAGCTCATCCCTCAATCGGTTTACAAAAGATACGGCTCGGGGGTTATCCATATTGTTCAGTTCAAGATTACTGAAGACGGTCCGCGTATCTCTATATGCGCGGAGTACTGGAATAATCCGGTCTCTTTTCTCCCGGCCTGCTTCAATAATAATCGGCCTGATTTTATCCGCATATGTATAAAATTCATCCCGGCTGCGGATGTTCACATGGAAGAGTTCTTCGGTCACTCCTTTAAAAAGCTGCTTTTCAACAGCCTTGATCCCGCCAAAGTATTCTGAATGTTCTATGTTTTCCCTGGGAAGCGACAACGCCCTTTTTAAGAATTTCAAATCCTTGGAAAAATGGATGGACAATAGCATACCCACTCCGGAAAGGTGGGAACACAGGGCCTTGTCCTTTCTCCTGAACAACTTGATACTCACGGAATCTTGATCGTTATGGAGTCCGGGATAATAAGCCCAAACCGGCTTATTATCCCCTTTCACATGAACGATTTCCGGAAGTTCTTTAAAGTCCCACTGTGTGATTCTCTTTCTTTCCCACTCATCCGTTGCTCTCCTGTACTCGTTTTGATCGCCGACTTTTGATTCGCGGTTAAGGATATTTTTCTCCCGGCCGGAAAGAAGTTCTTTACCCCTGGGATCTATGAGAGAAATGCGCATCCTTAAATGATCGGGCATGTCCTCCACCGGCCAGTTGGATGCCGGGATATCGATGCCGAGCCGCCTCCGGACAAACCGGCTCAATGCGGTGGGCAGCGGCTCCTCCGTCTTGGGCATTTCACCGGCGATGATGTCCACTGTCGACGAAATCGGGACCAGCCGCTTCCGGTATCTTTTGGGCAATCCTTTGACCATGGTCTCCAATTTTTCCTTTAAAAGCCCGGGTACGATCCAATCGATGGATTCCGCAGGGACCGTAGAGGCTGCCGTTAAGGGTATTTTAACGGTAACCCCGTCATCTTGTTTGCCGGGATCGAACCGGTAATCACACCGGTAGCGGTTTTTACCCAGTTGAACGGTATCGGGATAGAGATGCAGCGCTTCCTGATCCGGATCATACCGAAGAAGAAATGCTTTGGTCATTTCCAAGAAATGATCGTTACCTTTTTTCTTGATGATCTTTCGGAGCCCCTTAATATCACAGACCAACGGAAGCCTATCCCTGTAAAACTCGACCCTGTCTTCTTCATCGACTAAAATATCTCGCCTCCGAAACCGCTCCTCAATATCCGTGATTTCTTCGATAATGGCTTTGTTGTGATCGAGAAACGAAAAGTTCTCCTTTATGTTGTTAGGGATCAGGGCCTCGCGGATAAAGATATCGGAAGCTTCATTCGGGTTGATGGGCCCGTAGTTCACCGGTCTGTCGGATGCGAGGATCAACCCGTAAAGACTCACCTGTTCGGAAGCGACGACCTCCCCCCGTTTCTTGCTCCAACGGGGATTCAGGTACGTGTGTTTTAAGCGATTCCGGCCGATGTCTTCAATCCACTCACTGTCGATATTTGCAACACACCTGGCAAACAGTCTCGATGTTTCAACCATTTCAGCGGCCAATACCCACTGTTTTGCCCGATTAAAAAGGGCTGATCCCGGAAATATCATGGCTTCCCCACCCTTTCCGGCTCTATAAAAATTAGACTCCTTCTTCTGTGCAATATTGGATAAAAAGCCGCTTAAAATGGATCGATGAATGGCTGCGTATTCTGTTTCGAAATCGTCTCCCTTCAATTTGATTTCTGATCTTCGTTTAGGATCAAGATCATTGAGAAAACCGGCCTCTCCAATGATCGCCCACAGCTGGCCGTGAATATCCTGCCACTCCCGCATGCGTCTGAAAGAGAGGAAATGGTTTTTGCAAAACCGTTTCAAACTGCCGGTGGTTTTTTCCTTCCGGAAAATTTCGTGATACCGGTTCCATATGTTCAACAGAGAAAGAAAATCGGAGTTTTGATGGTGGAAGGCCTTGTGCATCTCATCTGCTTCCTGCACCCGATCCGAGGGTCTTTCCCTGGGATCCTGGATGGAAAGGGCGGCCGCAATAATAACCATCTCCTTAATGCAGCCTTCATGCCTGGCCTGTATGAGCATTCTCGACAGCCTGGGATCGATGGGCATTTTGGACATGAGTTTACCCCGATCGGTCAGCACATAGACAGACTGCTTATCCGATTTCCGTCTATCTTCCCGCATCTTGATGGCGCCGATCTCCAAAAGCAGATCGAATCCGTCTTTAATGCTCCTTTCTGCCGGCGGGTCGATGAAGGGAAAACCTGAAATATCCCCCAAATTGAGTGCCAGCATTCTCAAGATCACTTCAGCAAGATTGGATCGAAGAATTTCCGGTGATGTGTATACCGGACGGGCTTCAAACGCTTCCTCGGAAAATAGGCGGACACATATGCCATTCTCTACACGGCCGCATCGACCCATGCGCTGCTCCGCACTGCTTTGGGATATATCGGTAACCGGAAGGGATGTGGTACGGGTTCTGGGGGAATATTGCGAAATCCGGGCAAGACCGGTATCGATGACGTACTTCACTCCCGGAATAGTGATGGATGTCTCCGCAACATTGGTGGCCACAATAATCTTACGCTTCGGAATGGTTTTAAATATCTTCGATTGGTCGGATGCCGAAAGCCTTGCAAACAAAGGAAATATATCGACACCTCGATGGTTTCTCCCTTCAAGCAGTTCACAGGTCTCTCTGATATCCTGCTCGGTGGGCATAAAAATGAGCATGTCACCACGGATGGTCTCCGTTAGGAGTCGATGAGCGGCGTCCACTGCCTGCTCCACATGGGTCTGATCGTTTTCATCTTCATCTTGGGCAACATATTTTATATCCACAGGATACATTCGACCGGAAACCTCGATGATTGGAGCATTATGGAAAGCCAGGGAGAATTTTTCCGTATCGATGGTGGCGGAAGTAATGATGAGCCGGAGATCCTTTCTACGTTTGATCAACCCTTTCAGTATCCCCAGCAGAAAATCGATATTCAGGCTGCGTTCATGCGCTTCATCCACAATAAGGGTGTCATATTGATACAGATTCGGGTCCGACTGGGTTTCGGCAAGCAGTATGCCGTCTGTCATGATTTTGATGTAGGAAGATGAGCGTGTTCTATCCTGGAACCTGATTTTGTATCCCACGGACTGCCCGAGTTCCTCACCGAGTTCCTCTGCGATCCGTCGGGATATGGTCATTGCTGCAATTCTTCGGGGCTGCGTACATCCGATGAGCCCGTTGATGCCTCTACCCGCAGCAAGGCAGAATTTCGGAAGTTGTGTGCTCTTTCCAGAGCCGGTGTCACCCGATACGATCAGAACCGGATGGCTCCTTATTGCCTCAACGATTTCTTTCTGCTTTTCGAAAATGGGGAGATCCAGCTTAAATGCAGGTTTTGGTCGATTCGCTTTCCGCAAAGACCGTTTCTGGATGGCGGATTGTACTCGCTTTTCAAGCCGGTGAATCCGATGTTCAAGTTTGGTGCCGGGTTCACGGGATTTTTTAATTCGATGGACTTCTCTCCGGATCGAATATCGATCCACCAGAGTGGTGCGGCCGAGTTTCGACTCGATTTTTCTTATGGTTTCCGTATAATCGTCCAAAGTTCCTTGCCTGTCTTATGGTTTCGACCGTTATTTGCTTTGCATTTGATAATAGAATAACTTTTACCTATGATCAACATTAGGAACGACACTAACACAGCCAGGAGGAACACATTATGACGCCAGGTCTTCGGAACGACTTAAAAGCGTGAGTTGCGAGTTAAACGTTCGGCGTTCAATTTTATAAGAAATAATATTTTTTCCGACTGGCCAACTGGACAACTGACTAACTGGCCAACTGATAAAGGAG